>NZ_DASVSI010000116.1:0-46438 GCF_036388155.1 Hymenobacter sp.
CCACGTCCGAGTTGGCCGTGCCCGCCGGTGGCGCGCGCGAGGTCGTGGTGCTGGACGCGCTCGGGCGGGCGGTGCGCCGCCAAGTGGTGCCGGCCCGCGCCGCGGCGGTGACCCTGTCGGTGGCCGGGCTGGCACCCGGCCTCTATCTGGTCCGCTGCGGTGCCGCCACGGGGCGGTTGGTGGTGGAGTAAGGCGCGACAGGGCAGCCCAATGAACAACAAACGCCGTCCCGGGTGATCCCATCCAACAAGCTAATTCGAACCGGGCAGGCGGCAAGGTCTCACGCAGGTTGTCTTACCAGCGGAGAAAGGGCAAATCGCGGTGACGGCGTTTCTTGGCTAGTTACGCTCTACTAGAGTGCTTGGCGGGGCTTTTGCACTTGCTGCCTCAATGCTAAAGGAAGGTGCATCCTTGTTCACCCAAAAGTTAGGGCTTGCTTCCGTAGACGGGCTTGGGAGGCATTTATGGTCCGCTGGCATCGGATTTTCGGCTTTTCTTAGGTGGGGTTCTGTGCCACGGGAAGCAGCACCTTGCGGTCCCGGAGCTTCATAAGGGGGACTTCAAACCGCTCGTAGACCACTTTTGATAAACCCACGATGGCCGCGAGTGCCACGGCCTTAACCAACAGCTTGCCCCCGAAGCCAAGGTGGAACGGGTCCGTGACGTGGTAGCACACGAATAGCACGGGGATGTGGGACAGGTAGATGGAATACGACCACTTGCTGATGGATTCCACCCCAGCCGCCACGAGCTTGGCGGGACGAGTCAGGCTCTCCACCCAGGGCAGCATCGCGGCGCAGGCCAGCGGCAGCAGCGAGAACACCCAGGCCCCGTACGGTGCCGGTTGGGATTCCGGTACTCGGTGCAGCAGCGCCAAGTTCACGGCCGCGAGCACGAGGCCGGGCAGGAACAGGTAGCGCAACCGGGGCCAGGCGGCTGGGAGGTAATGCCTCAGCACGGCTAGGGCCACGCCGAACATGAGCGCGTCCACGCGGCAGGCCACCACCATCCGCATGCCGAACTCCCACGACAACGCGGGCCGCCCGAGGCGGATGCCCAGCGGGACGAGGACCAGCAGGGCGATGACGATGAGGAAGGCCGCGGGCTTGCTCACCCAGCGCAGCAACCCAAACACGGCGGCGGGAAACAGCAGGTAAAACCATTCTTCGATGGCCAAGCTCCAGGAAACCGAGTAAAAACTGGAAACGGGCCAGGCCAGGTTTTGCAGGAAGACGGCGTACAACGCCATGCCCGCGGGGGTGGTGCTGCCCAAGATGCTGGACAGGGCGAGGTGCACCAAAAAAAAGAGGTAGTAGTTCGGCAGAGTCCGAATCCAACGCCGTTGCAGGAAATCGTACAGGTGAGCCCACCCGAAATGGGGAGTGGCCAGCACCTGGCGCAGAAAGAGGCCACCAATGAGATAGCCGCTCAACACGAAAAATAACTCTACCCCCAGCACCCCCAGGATTTGCAGCGGCCGCGCAAAGTGAGACACAATGACCAGAACAATGGCGGTAGTGCGGAACAAGTCCAAGCCGTAAATGCGGCGGTGGCCGGCCGCACCCGCGGCGTGACCTTTTTTAGCTTTTGGTAGACGGAAGGGCATGAATCGGAATAAAGGCTCCCAAAGTTACTGTCCAAAACCATCTGTTTTCCAATAGTATTCAAAAAGAAGAATGTTTAAATGTTTTCCATGGGGTGGCCAGGTTCGGACCTCGCCATGTTCAGCTAAATTCGACGGATAAAATAGTTCGGTTCCATGCGTCTGCTATAGTCTACCGACTTCACACCGGTGAGCCTCACATTTAAGTGCCCGCCTTGCTACTTTTAGGCCGGTTACAAGTAAGTTACTCCTGCTATTTGCACTGGTTGCACTATCCGCGCCTAGTGCGCCGTGCCCCTATCCCAAGGCCCTAGGCCGTTAGTGTCGCGGACAGGAAGGCAGATTATCCAAACTAGAAAATAATCGGGATGGGCGTTTCTGCTGAGACAATCCAGAGGCCGGTAGATAGTTTGGGTTTAGTGCACCCCATTTGCTCGGTGGGTCGGTTCAGCTTCGAGGGTTGAAACGGCGCTTACTACCGAAGTTTTGGAACAAGACAAACCCAAACAGGGCTCGCGACCAGCGTTTCATAGCTCAACCACCAAACTCGCACCGGGAGCGTGTCGCCACCCAAGCGCAATGGTAGAGAGCGGCGCAGGATGCTCCAGGTTTGCCTCATCCTACGATGCCGAATAAAAGTCTCTGATAAGCGTTTGCGGTTGAGGCGGTTCAGGGCCTGCCGGCTTACGCTTCATTGCTTGATACTGAACAAAAAAATATATTTAGGCCCGCATACTTGTAAATCCCCTTGGCTCGTTGTAGCATTGTCGAGCTAATTAGCCAGTCGCTGCGAACCCTTCTAACTCGGCGGCCGACGCGACAACTCCTCCCCTGCCATTACCCCAGCCACTACCAGTGCTCGCTTGCCCGTGGGGCAAAATGACCGCTGACTTTGCTTGCCCCGGTGCCTGGACTTTGCCCCGTGCCACCTGTCCCGGGAAATACCTCTGCCGTCCGGAAGCTTTTCTTCTTGGCCGGCCCCGCTGCCCTTCCTTGCTCACCTTTCTACCCACCCAATCCGCATGTCGGCTTCTGCTGCCTATTATGCCGCTGCTCAAGAGCATCTCGAGGCCGCGCAAGCGGCTGTCGCCCGGCACCAAACCTTGACGGGCAACTGGCAGGTCAGCGACATTGTGGACGAGGCCGGCCAACAGTACGTGGACTTAGTCATGGAAGGCGGGGGCGTTCTAGGCATTGCGCTGGTCGGCTACGTGTACGTGCTTGAACAGCTTGGCATTCGCTTTCTGCAGTTGGGGGGCACCTCAGCCGGCTCAATAAACGCCTTGCTCATGGCCGCGGCGGGTCCCGTGCAGGCTGCTAAGACGGAGTGGCTGCTGGAGCGGCTCGGCGCCCAGAATTTGCAGGACTTTGTAGACGGGGACGACGACGCCCGCGACTTCGTCGAAGTCCTCGTCGACAACGGCCGGTTGCTGCGCTACCTGTGGAAAGGCGCCCAGGTACTCGACAACCTGCAAAAGGATTTCGGACTCAACCCCGGTGAGGTGTTCCACACCTGGCTGCGCGACGTTCTGAACGAGCAGGGCATCGGCACGGTGCGCGACCTAAACCAACTGCGCACTCTGAACCCGGCTGACGGATTGCGGCGGCGCGACGGCACGGTTTACGCCCCCGCGGCGCCCATTCGAGTGGCCCTGGTAGCCGCGGACGTGACAACCGAATCCAAGGTGGTGTTTCCCGAAATGGCTGGCTTGTATTACCAAGAACCGGAAGCGGTCCACCCGGCCGATTTCGTACGGGCTTCCATGTCCATTCCTGGCTTTTTTCGCCCTTACCAGGTGCGGGACCTGCCGCGGACGGGCGAAGCGGGCGGCCCGGCCTGGGAGGACAGCACGGGGTATTGCGGCACCATTCCGGAAGCGGTGTATTTCATCGATGGCGGCATTCTGTCCAATTTTCCCATCGACCTATTTCACCAGCACTACAAGGTGCCGGCCTGTCCCACCTTCGGCGTTAAGCTCGGTTTGCACCGCGACTCGGCCAACCGGGCCGAGAAGTTTACGCAGCTGCTCGGCCACATCTTCGACACCACCCGGCACGGGCACGATTACGATTTCATTGCCCGCAATCCGGACTTTAGGCACTTGGTGAGCTACGCCGACACCAGCCGTTTTAACTGGCTAGACTTTTCGCTCGACGACACGGCCAAACAGGGTTTGTTTGCCGAAGGAGCCCGGGCCGCGGCCCGCTTCGTGGAGAAGTTTGACTGGGCCGGCTACCGCGAAGTGCGTCACCAGATGATCAAAGCTTACCAAGTGACCGATGCCGTGCAGCCCAGCACCACCATCACCTAGCTACTGCTCACAGTAGCCGACTACCTGTTTTCCTTTCTTGTTCACTGAGTTTGCCCATCTACCCATGGCCACTTTGTATCAGGTTATCCCCTTGGAAGCCAACCTGCGTTCCCAACCACGTTTGGACCCCAAAACTGTGCTGACCCAGCTCAAGCAGGGCCAGCAGGTGGAGGAGCTGCCGGCGCTACCCAAACAGCCTGCGGATTGGCGACGGGTCCGGGCAGACCTGCAGGGCACACCGGTGGAGGGCTACATCAAGGCATTCTTACTAAAAAAAATTACTGCATTTTCGGTGCCGCTTCCGCCCCCGGTGCTGCCCAATATTCCGGAGGCCCGGCTGCCCAGTCCCAATCCGGTGCGCCGCAACCAGTCCGGCGATGGGTCCCGGGTGTTTGACCTCACCGAGCCGAACCAACCCGGGCGCCCCGGGCCTACTCCGGCCGACCAAGCCCTACAATTGGGCGCTATACTGACGTATCTTGGGGTGAGCCACTCGGCGCGCTACGCCGCTGGGGCCGGTAAGACCTACTGCAACATCTACGCCCACGACTATGCCCATTTGGCGGGCACCTACATGCCGCGGGTGTGGTGGACGCGCAAGGCCCTGGTGGCACTGGCAGCCGGGATGGCCGTGCAGCCGGCTTACGGCACCACGGTGCAAGAGCTTAATGCCAATAGCATCTACAACTGGTTCGAGGAATTTGGGCCGGACTTTGGCTGGCGGCGCTCAGTGGATTTGACGGAAGTGCAACGGGCTGCTAACTCCGGCCAGGTTTGCATCATTAGCGGGCAACGCCAGGACCTAAATGCTCCTGGCCATATCTGTGCTGTGGTGCCCGAAACAACTCAGCACCACGCCAAGCGGCAGGGTGAGCGGGTGAACGTACCACTCATGAGCCAAGCTGGGGCCAGCAACTTTGAATATGGTGGCCGGGTGTGGTGGACCGATGCAAAGTTTGCACGCTTCGCTTTTTGGATTCATGCGTAAAAATAATAATCACAGAACATATATGAATCAGCTAAATATAACTTATTAAATAATAATATAATTTATTTATTAATATATTTTCCCGATTTTTTTTATTATACTGAGTGAAGGTTATATTAAATGAAAGCTCAATAAAAAGGTTATTCGCATTTTTTTGTTTCCTCACAGATAATTTGATAAGCAATGAATTGGGTTACAACTCATGGATTGGGCAAGCGCATGGATAAATTGCCACTAGTGTTGGCAGGTCCAATACTGCGTCGCACTGAAGCTATTGCTACTTCAATATGGATAGCATTGAGAGATGACCCAGGGAAATTGATACTGCATATTTATGAGGGAGCATCTACCACCCCAATTGTTTCAAGTGAAGCTACGTCACTTTTAAAACTAGGGGATGCGTTATTTGTAGCATTATTAACGGCTGAATATCCATTTGAATCTAATAATAGGTTACAGGCTGGGATCGTATATCAATATGACATTGAATTTCCAGGGATAGCTCCTTGGCTTGGAAAGAAATTAGAAGATGTTGGGATTTTAAATAACCCAATGTTAACCAGCGGAGGAATTAATTTTATTGCTTATACCTCTCTGAACATCCATAGACCTTCATTTTCATTACCTCCAACATCCATTGATGATTTAAGAATCATTCATACATCTTGCCGTAAAGTTCATGGTGGCGATGGTGGGGATTTGGATGCATTAACCGCATTAGATGAAATTATCTTGCAAAGCGCTGACCAGCCTAATGCAAGACCACACCAATTATATTTTACTGGCGATCAGATCTATGCTGATGACGTATCCGATACGTTGTTATACATGATTCAAGATGCTGAAGCTCATATTATAGGCTGGCAAGAGACATTACCATTATTGAAGGAAGGAGATAATATTAGACCGGGCTATCGTGCTGATGCCCGAAGGAATATAATTAAAGAGGTGGCCCATTTATCGATAGGCGATGAGCCCGAAGATGCTAAGAGTCACTTGATGAAGCTAAGTGAGTATTATTTAGCATATTTATTTGCTTGGTCGCCTGTGTTGTGGGTTGATGAAGAGGAATATTTTCCTAATTGGTCTGACTTATTTCCTGACCCTTTCGATTTGCCAGTAGTTGAAATAATAGAGTCAGCCGTTGAAGAAGGAGGATCTGGAACTGGTGATATAACTATACGGATAGAGCCTTTTTTGGATGAACGCAGTAAAACCATAATATTTTGGAAGAAATTGTCTATGGTTCGGAGAGCCTTGGCCAATGTTCCGATTTATATGATATGCGACGATCACGAGGTAACAGATGATTGGTTTATTGATAAAGCTTGGGCAGAAGAAGTTCTACACCCTACCAACTTATTAGGAAGGCGTATCCTTCAAAACGCGGTTTCAGCTTATGTTATGTTCCAAGCATGGGGTAATACACCCAAGCTCCCACAGTTTAGTTTGGCGGCTCAAGCAGGGAACACAGTTCTGAAAAGAATTTCTGATTTATCTGTTAAAGGGGCGACGATTAACCAATTTAACTTAATTGGGGAATTGCTTACTCCCATTTTAAAGAGCAATAGTGTAAGTTATGGAGTAGAAGGCGTTGAATTAACTAGCTCAATTGAGTTTAGCTACGCAATTGATTTTAATAATTTTCGTGCTATTGTGTTAGATAGTAGAACGAGAAGGTTTTTCCCTAACGACGGCGGTGCTCCTGCTTTGCTTAGCGAAGAGGCATTGAACAACCAAATCAAAGCAAACCTTCAAGGTTTGGGTCCTAATCAAGAATTTGTTTTGCTAATTGCTCCTGCTCCAATCATTGGTCATACCGATTGGGAAGAAACGACCCAGCCATTCCTCGCCAGATTGGGCAAACCTAAGCGAGAAATAGACTGGGAAGCTTGGGGATTCAACAAACGATGTTTTGAAGCTGTTTTGAGTTCATTTAACGCGGTTCCTAAATTAGTTATACTGTCAGGCGATGTACATTTCTCTTTTACTGCAGTTGGAAAGTATTGGAAAAATTCAGCTACCGGGGTAAGCAATGGAAGCAAAGTGTCCACATTTGCACAATTAACTTCAAGCGCTGCCAAAAACAGCACTGAAAACACCAATAATCTGGCCACAAATGAAATTAATACAGCTAGAATTATTCCATATTTTGGTGCCAATTTGCCACTAGCTGCTGCGCCTAAATACGTTTTGGGAAGGAAAGTCCCGGCCAGATTTATGCAGAAACGTCCATCTTTAAGCAATCCTTGGACGAACTTTAAATTATCAAATTCAACACCATCTACCTATGTATTTTATAAGTTAAATCAAGAAAACGAACGTGTAGATCCTATGCTTGGTGTAGACTGGGCTTATCGCATATATTTCCTTGATGACATCCGTAACAGCGTTGTGCGCGGACATTACTCTGAAGCAAATGCTTCTGATCCATATAGTCCACCAGCCAACAATTATGAACAATACTTATATCAGCACAAGAGAAACACACGCTGGACAGTACAAACTAGTGCTGTTGGAAGAGATTGCATCGGGGAAGTAACGTTTAGGTTAACTGGGTCGAAGTTGATAATAACTCACGCGTTGTGGTACGGCTTAGAAGGCAAGTATAAAGATGATGCGTTTTATATTAAACCGTTTACTGTACACACATGTGAACTTGACCCAAACGATAATGAAATACAACCTGAACCATAGTGTTATTAAAAGCTTGGCTTTATGCTTAGCGGTGCAATTGATGACATTAAGTGAAGCATCAGCGGATGTTTGGAAGCAAAATTGGACACCTGCTGCTTTAACAGTATTATTAGTTATGTCATTTTTCGTGTTTCCAAATGCCGTGTGTTTATACGTTTTGATGCATTTTAGAAAAGTACCGTATAAAGCTTTCAAATTTTTTATAGCTTGTCTTATTATCTCTTTGGGTATTGAAATGCTGGCGATTTGGATGAAGATGTATTTATACAATGACGATCATTCAACAAATTTAATTACCGAATACCTGTCAACTCCTTTATTGTGGATTCCTAAACTCGTGTTACTGATTGTGTCAATAATACTAGTTTCTGTTGATAAATCAGAGAATAATTGAATCTATTTGCCTTTCGCTCATGTATACCTCGAACTTTCAGAAGATTCTATTCGTAGAATTGAAAAAACTTTGGCAACCATTGATCGCTGCCTCAACGAGTCGCGAACAATTGTCTGATTTATTCTTATCATTGGGATGGGATGTTGAGGCCTTTAGCAGCAACGGCCAAGAAGAAAACGGTTTCCTCAATGCCTTCCAGGTGTTAGGATCATCTCTTTCAATTTTAGATACCTTTTCTACCCAAAGTGCCCCAAATACACTTCCCGAACTCACTCAATATTTGAGTGAGATCAGTGAGATTACCGATACTGTAAGAGAGGCAACAGGCGCATTTAGTAATCAGCAACAATATTTTCCTTTTTTAGTAGGAGACCTTATAAAAAAATTGTTCGTTAAATATTTATATGATAACCATAATGAAGCGTATTTTTTATTAAAGTCAATAAATGTAATTATATCAGATTCATCTAGCCCGGTCATTATTAACGGTTTATTGGCGTATGACCCTGAAAAGGAGGAGTCTTTAGATTTGATTGCGTTAAGTCGTTTCATTAGATCGCCTAATGCTGCTTTAGCTTCTATATACTGGCCGCAAGGTCTTAACACTGTTGACCAAGCAACTGAAAGCGGCAACAGGCTCTTTAAAACTCTTGCTGGCGTATTTAAAAAAACGACTATTGAAGCAGTCGCTGGTCGAAGCGAAATAGACAAACCCGACTATATTGATACTCAAACATGGGAACGTCTACGTGGACTCTTGACTGTGCAACACCGTTTCATTGCAGACAACGGCATACAAACCCAATTAGGCATTACAGCGGGCATACTTTCTGCCTTTGAAGGGGGGCCTGGTGTTTTCTTGCAAATGTTCGGGGAGCTCGCTGTCCAGCAATTTTTTGGAAATTGGGTATTAAGTGGTCAAATTGACGGTCAACTTCAAGCCATTAAAGTAACTTCCAAAGGTATTCAGCCATTATCACCTTCAATATTGAGCGCTTTCAATAGCCATATAGCTCTCAATTTGCTTACACCAAAGGAAGGGGGGGCTGCGCTAAAAATAGGCAGCACTTACGGGACACGTTTAGAAATAGGACATGCTGAATTAGGTGCTTTTATAAGAAAGACCAATATCGATGACTATGGAATTATACTGAGACTGTCAGATAGCACCTTTGTGATAAAGCCCGGTGATGGTGATAGTTTTATCAACAAAATCATTCCACTTAACGGCACAAACTTTAAATTTGATTTTGGAATAGGATGGACTAAAAGTCACGGAATCCATTTCGAAGGAAGCACAGGGTTGGAAAAGCAGATAAACGTTACTCATACTTCGGCTAATCGTAATTTTTTTAGTGTAAAGTCGTTTCAATTAGGAATCACTGCTTCGAACTCTGGAATTCTAGTTGCAACATCTGCTTCAGGGAAGATAGAATTAGGGCCGGTTATAATATCACTAGACAAAGTTGGTTTAGCATCAAATATTCTTTTTAAACCAAATGGTGGTAATACTGGCCCAGCTGATTTAAATATCCAATTTGACCCACCTAAAGCTGTAGGCATACAAGTCGAGTCAGATGCGGTTACTGGCGGTGGGTACCTTACTAGTGATCCGGCCAATCACCAGTATGCGGGAGTGGCTCAACTTATACTCAAAACGGGCAAGGAAATCAACCTAACTGCTCTAGGCTTGCTGCAAACCGAACTACCTGGTAAACCCAACGATTACTCGCTTCTACTCCTAATTACGGCGCAATTTGGCGCCATCCAGCTGGGGCTGGGCTTCACCCTCAGCGGGGTAGGTGGCGTAATAGGCGTAAACCGGGCCACCAATACGGATTACCTGCGCGGCCTTGTCCATCGCGGGCAAATCAAACAATTGCTGTTCCCGGCCAACGTACTGGACAATCCGGCCGCCGCCCTCGCCATGGTCGATTCGGCCTTCCCGGCCACCGAGGGCCGGTATGTTATTGGCTTAATGGCTCAAGTGGGTTGGGGAGTACCCACCTCACTTATTTGCCTTGACGTCGCCCTCATTGTGGAGTTACCTGCTCCCGTCCGTTTAGCGATATTAGGCGTGTTGCAGGCTACCCTGCCTGACAAGGACCGCCAGTTCTTGAAATTACGGGCTGACTTCCTGGGTACTGTTGATTTTGGGTCCAGGCGGGCGGCGTTCGACGCCACGCTCAGCGACTCCAAGATTTTGAACTTCATCTTAAACGGGGACCTAGCTTTTCGCCTGTATCAGGGTCAAAATCCCCTATTTTTGATTTCGGCCGGGGGCTACCATCCCGATTTTAAAGCGCCGGCGGGTGCCGGTTACCCCAGCCTGCGCCGCCTCACGTTGTCGCTCGCTACGGGCAACGACCTGCGTATCACCCTGGCTAGCTATTTCGCCGTCACCTCCAACACGGTGCAGTTCGGTAGCAGCCTCGACCTCTACCTACGCTTGCGCCTCGGGCTGTACGTGGACGGGCACTTTGGCTTTGACATTCTCTTTCAGTTTAACCCCTTCCGCCTAGCGGCTTACATCGATGCCCGGGTAGCCATTAAGCGCGGCAGTACCACGCTGCTGGGGCTGCGGCTTTCGCTCAACGTAACGGGTCCCGGCCCCTGGCACATCTGGGGTGAAGCCAGCTTTAAGATTTGGTTAGTGCGCATCAGCGTGCGGGTCAATACCAAGTTCGGTACTGAGGCTTCTCAGGACAAGCTGCCGTCCCCGAACGTGCACGATTTGCTGTATGCCGCGCTGACCACTCCAACGAGCTGGGAAGTTGAAGCCCCCGCAACTGCCGTGCCGGCGGGCATCGTACTGCGGCCGTTGACGAGCCAACCCAGCCAGCTGTTCCTCGACCCACGCGGGGCGCTGGTGCTCCGCCAGCGCGTGGCCCCGCTGGGCCTCGCCCTGGAAAAGTACGGCAACGGCACGGCCCTCCCCACCGGGGGGAGCCGATTCGACCTCACCACGCTGAAGGTCGGCAAGCTGAACCTGGCGACTACTGGAGCCACCGCCACGGACTTGGAAACCGTGCGCGACTTTTTTGCCCCGGAACAATTTCGCCGCTTCTCGGACGGGGAAAAGCTCTCGCTGCCATCCTTTGAGTTGCTGCCCTGTGGTCTGCGGGTCAAGAGCCTTGCTGGCTTAGTGGGGGCGGCCATCGCCACCCAGCGCATCGTGGAGTACGAGCAGTTGGTGTTGAACGGTCCGGCTACCGGCGTGGTCACCGGCGGGACCATCGGCAAACTCTCGCCCCGTACCTTTCAAAACCTGGCCCGCAACAGCCAACTAGGCAAGGAGTACCAAGCCGCCCAACCCTCGGCCCGCGCCCCCCAGCCGGTGGGCTGGAGCGAACAAACCTACTCCGTGGTCAAGTCGGCCGACCTGAGCCTGTACGACCCGGAGGAGCATCCCAGTTTCGCCAGCCAAGTGCAAGCCGAAGACTTCCGGCGGCTCCAAGTTGATGCTCCGGAGCTGCTCGTGATTCCTTCCTACGAGCTGCTGCTCGCCTAAGCCGTCCACACCTTTTCTTCACTGCTCTACCCGCATGGCCATCACCCTTACGGCAACTGCCGGCTGCCTCTCTCCCGGCTCACCCGGAAACGGCATCATCACGATAGTTTTTTCCAACGTTCCCGGCAGCCAAGTACGCACGTTCACTCTGACGGCCAGCAACGGCACCCAATACCAACAAAACCGCCCCGGGGGCACGGGTACGGAAGCAAGTTTCCTTTCGCTGCCCAACGACACCTACTCCCTGCGGGCAACCGACGCGCCCAGCGGTGAAACCGCTTCGCAGAGCGGGATTGTCGTGAGCTGCACCGCCAGTTGCGCGCTGGATATAACGTCAATTGCGGCCCCAGCCAACACCGCCGGCACCCTGCGCGTGTTCGTAGGCGGCGCCATTGAGCCCTTGTACAGCCAGGTAAATGGGGGCGGGTATTTTCCCGTCACGTTGGTGCAAGGCGCAAACGGAAAAAGCTACGACATCACGGGCTTGGCAGCGGGCACTTACCAAGTCCAGATCAAGGACACATCGCCGCTCAACTGCGAAGATTCCGGGCAAGGAACCGTCACCACTGGGGCAGTAAGCCCTTGCGTGTTGGCTTTTCAGGCAATGTTCACCACGCCACCCGCTTCGGTTCAAGCGGCGGGCGGCACCGTGGGCGGAACGCTGACCTGCACCCAGGGCAGCTCGGTCCGGTTGGAGTTGCAGCAGGACGGAGCGGCCGTGGCTGGCGTGGCGGCGCTGGTTTTGACTGATGCCGACTTGGTGGCCAGCAATTATCGATTCGAATTTGTCGGCGTCGAGCCCGGCCTCTACACCGTGTACGCCGTGACCAGCGCGGGCAACTCGGCTTTCAGCCCGGACGTGACGGTTGATGGCCCGCCGTTGAGCATTGGCGACCAGCTTACTTTTCTGCCCTGGGTGCAGCCCCAGCTCGTAAATGCGACCACGGAGGTGAACCTGCGGCCCACGCTGAGCCTGGGTGCGACCCTTGTAACCGATCAGAATCCGGCCAAAACCGAAACGCTGCCGGTGACCACCGCGGAGGTGTACGGCCCGGGCGACGTGTTGGGCATCAACCAGCGCGCCATCCTGGGTACCATTCCCAATCCCGGAGCCACGGGCTTTTCGCCCCTGCAATTGGTGGCCATCGAGTTCAAAGAAGAAGACCTGCCCTGGCGCTTCAGCACCCTGCAAACCGACGGTCCCGACCCGGAGCCCCTGCCCTGGTGTTTCCTGATGGTGCTCAAGGAGGACGAGTACGAGACCTTGCCGCTGAGCGGAGAACCCCTGCCCAGCATCAACATTCGCAGCACCGCGCCCTTTCCCCTTGCCAGTGGGCAGCCGCCCAAGCTTTGGGCGCACGTGCAGGTGAATGCCAGCTTCGGCAGTGGCGGGACGGTGGGCGACCCAACGGCCACCCCCCCGATCCCAGATACTCCTTCCAACCCGCCCACTCCGCAGGAAATAACGGCCTTCCTGCGCGACACCTTGCCCGCTAACCCCGGCTTCGCCTACTCGCGCGTGCTCTGCCCCCGGCGGCTGGAGCCGGACACTGCGTACCGGGCTTTCCTGTTGCCGGCCGTGGAAGCCGGCCGTTTGGCTGGCTTGGGCAAATCATTCGTCGCGACCGACGTCCGAAATTCGGCCCTCCCTTCGAACGGCCAAGACCGCGTGTTCCCAGTGTATTTTCAGTGGGCCTTCACCACCGGGGTACAAAACGACTTCGAAGAACTAGTAAAGGAGTTGCACCCGGTCAACGACGTGACCACGGGGGCGCTGGCCCCAACCCTGGCCGTACGATTCGCCAACCGCCGGTATGACCTGCCCATGCCGAACCTGCTAGTCGACAAAGCCGCGCCGGCCCCGAAGCCGCTTCCAGCCGCCGTTTCGAATTACGTGTTCACCAAGCTAGGGTCCGGCGCGGCCCTGGTCCGAAGCGCCACGGGTCGTCCCTTGGTGACGCCCCCGCTCTACGGCCGCGCTTACTTGTCTACCCCCGCACTGCCCACTCCCACGGCGCCGGCCGACGCCGGGTGGAAACAAACCCTCAACCTCGACCCCCGGTACCGGACCCTGGCCGCGCTAGGCGCCCAAGTGGTGCAAGACAACCAGGAAGAGTACGTGCGCCGGGCCTGGGAGCAGGTCCAGGAAATCCTGCTGGCCAACGAGCGGGTGCGCGGCATCCAGTACGGCCTGCGCACCACGGCCGGGCTGCGCGACCAGCACTTGCCGCTAAACGCCACGACGGGGAACCCGGCCCCCACTCCTCCCAGCAGCAGTCGCCGTCTGGCCACCGGATTTGCCGCCCTGGACGCTTCCGACTCCGGCGCTCAGGAGGCGACCAGCACCGGGTCTCCGGTGCTGGCTGATTACGGGCTGCACTTGACCGGCCTGGCGCTGGGCCGAATTCGCATGAATGCGGCACCAGGCAGTGGGACCGGGCCAGAAGCCCCCAAGCTGACGGTACGGGAAACCATCCGCCGCAGCAGCACCCCACTGGCCGCGTTCAGTCCCACGTTCCGGCGCATCGTCAAGCCTTTCGGCAAGTACCAGGTAAACGAGGCCGGGCGGCCGCTGCGGCCCACGCAGCCCGAGCCGGAGCTCGACGCCCAAGCTGGCCTACGCCAACCCGGCACGAGTTTGCGCCAACGAGACGAGCTGCTGACCCGCTTGGCGGAACAAAGCCTTGTCGCGGCCCCTGAACGCGCCGAGCGCATGCGGGCGTACCAATTCGACGACGGCGTGGTGGACGCTTTACTCGAGGAGGGCACGCCGCTGAGCTTGTACCAGAATGGGGCCCTTGTTGCGGATGCGGGCGTACAGAGTCGGTTCCAGGCCGCCTATTCCGTCCTGCGGATGATAGACGAAAACACCGTGTTGGGGTTCCGCTACCCACAACGCGTGCGGCCGGCGCTGTCCCTGGCAGAAGTGAAGCAGCAGGTGGTGCTGGGCACGCTGCCGGGCCCGGTTTTTGGAGCCCAGATCAAACAGGCCTCGCCCGTGTTGCCCGCTCCCGGGTTCGTGGGGGGCGACTTTGCGGCCCCGGACTTCAACGCCACCGATTTTTACGTGGGCAACTTCAATGAAGCTGCCGCCCCGGCAACTTTCAGCAGCCGGTTGGCGGGCGACGCCGACGCGTCAGAATCAGTTGCTGATTCTGAATTTACTCCGCACACTCAAGCCTTCACGACCGCGGCGATTTCGCCCCCGCCCGCGCTCACGGACGCGGCGTTGCCCATCTTCAAGCAAGCCAAAGTGTTCCCGGTCTTTAAGGAAGCCATGGGCGAAGCTTTGCGCCAGCGCCACCCCGAGCTGTTCGTGCCCGCTTTAGGGGACTTCCCGGCCGGTGGCGTGGCCGTGCTGGACGTTAACCGGGCTTTCATCGAAGCCTACATGGTGGGGCTGAACCACGCCCTGGGGTCAGAGCTTAGCTGGCGCGGTTTCCCGGTGGACGTGCGGGGAACCTACTTTCAGCAATTTTGGGACGTCAGCGAGCACCTCAACGCGGCGCTCGCCCCGGGGCAGCTGCCCAGCGCGGCCGCCGAGGCCGCCCTACTCGACATCAGGCCCATCGACGAGTGGGTCGGCACCCCGTTAGGAAGCAATGCCGCCGCGAGCCCCGCCGCGGCCAGCAACGAGCCGCTGCGCCTGGTGCTGCGCTCGGAGCTGCTGCGCCGCTACCCCACCCTGGTGCTGGCCCTGCAGCCGGGCACTGCCGACGGGCCCGACCAGGACCCTTCCTTGATCGTGTTGCCGCGGCAGCGCCTGAGCGTGGGCCAGGACTTGGCCTTGGTTACCTTCGATGTCCCGCTGGCCGAGGCCAGCGCCCCTCCCGCGCAGGGCGGCTACTACCTGCTGCTCATGGAACGCCCCGGACAGCCCGAGTTCGGCCTGGACTTGCTCGCGCCGGTGGACACCGATCCCACCGAGGACCCGCTAAGCTGGAACGACCTGTCGTGGGAGTACCTGGGCACCGTTCCCGGCCAAAACCTAGACATTGACCGCCAAGGCAAACCGCGCGCCTCGGCCGAGCCGGCTTACCTGGAACACCTCGCCGACAGCGCCGCTGTGGCCTATGCCCTGTTCCAGGAGCCGGTTTTGGCTGCCTTGCCCCTGCACGGCCTGCTGGGCTAAACTTTTGATTTTTCTACCCATTTCGGTTCGCCGACCTACCCTTCACGTCCGGTTTTCATGCTTTTGCCTCCCCCACCCGAGCTCCCAATACTGCCCGGCAACCTCGACGCCCGCTTTCCCGTCGTGCTGCTGCCGGTGAGCGTACAAGTTAAATTTGTTCGCACGCCGGGAGTAAATCAGCAGCCTGCCCAACACGAGCTGCGGGTACGGATCTATCCCGACCAATTAGGCGTAAGCACCCACGAGGAGGAAATTACGCCGGCAGAAAACGAGGCGGGCCAGCGGTATTGGCGGGCCACCACCGCCGGGCAGCACAGCATCGACGCCTGGCGGGCGGTGGTGGCCCTGTTCGGGGTAACTCGTTCGCAGTGGATTGTCCAGCAAACGACCCCCACCAACCTGGCAGCGTGGCGTTCTGATGCCACCCTAGATCCACTTTTTCCCACGCCGCAGCTCGCTCCCAATGATGAGCCCTGGACCCGGCCCGCCCGGGCCCGCGGCTTGCCCGACTATTTTTTGGTGCTTCTTTACTCGCAAGTAGAGGAAGCCGCCGACATCGCTCCCGGCCCGGTGCTCGAGCAACTCTTTACCGGTCCCGGCCGGGCCTACGACGCAGCCACGGTGCCGCGTCCCACCACGGAGTTTTTGCGGCTGACCAAGGTGGTCCGGTGTGCGGATTTGCCCGCAGGAGACTTGCCCGTCACCTTTGACCCCAGCGATTCTCCCCTCGACCCGTTGGCGCCCCCGGACCCGAACGCCATTGGCGGCGTGGACGCGGGCAACGCGTGGACCGTGGATTTTCCGCAGGCCGTGGCCAAAGGCTTAGGCGTGGTAATTCCCCTGGCCACTTCCGCGGAATACGAGCAAGGGTTCCGCCGCCTGGTGGTGCTCGGCGTGCGCGGGGCCGGGGCCAGCGCCGGCCAGCAAGACTTGAAAGACTTGCTTACCGAGCATTACTACACCGACGGCTTGCAGCTCGTGCCGCAGGGTACGCCCACCAACAACACGGAAGTGGTCGCGTCCGGCTACAGCTCCGAGGAACGCACCGACGCCGAGGCCAGTTTTGCGCTTTTAACCCAGGCCGCCACCTTCGACTCCCAGCTCGCGTGGGCCCAGCGTCCCGATGGCCAGCACTTGGCCACCGCCCTGGGACTTGCCAACCCCCTGCCGGCGCTGGCCCACGCCCAGGGCAGTGACATCAGCGAGGCCCAACTGATGAACCGGGCGTTGTGGCCGGCCACGTACGGCTATTTTCTGGAAGAGATGTTGCGGCCGCTGCTCTCCCCCGCGGCGCTCGACTGGACGCGGGCCTTTTTCGAACGGTACGTGCTGGCCCGGGGGCCCGTGCCTGCCCTGCGAATTGGCTCCCAGCCCTACGGTGTGCTGCCCACCACGCGGTTTTCCGCCTGGGAAGAGCGCGGCCCGGTAGGGCCGGACCGCGCCTTCGCCGAGCAACTGCAGCAGGTGCTGGCCCAACTCGATGCTACCTGGACCGAGCGCCTCAACCCGCAGGCAGGGTTGTACCCCCCCGCGCTCGGCAGCGGGGCCACGGCCGCGGGATTTGAAGCGCCGGACCCGGATCCCGGCAACCTGCTCACGGCGCTGGGCCTCGACGCGACTTCCACCGAGTACTACCAGCGCTACCTCATCGGGCCCGCCCTGGCCGAGGCGCTGAACGCCGCCGCCCAGGATCAGGATTCCCCCGAGGACATCTGGCCCGATTCGGAGCGCGCGGCCAGCCGCGTGGACCCGCTCAACAACCCGCTCTACCAGGAGTTCAAGCGCTTTCTTGATCCGAACGGCGGGCTGAACCTGCCCGCCGCGAGCCCGTCCGTGTTCAGCCAAACCTTCCAAAGCACGTTCACCAAGCTGGCGGATGCCTTCGCCGACGAGCCGGCCGCTCGACGCCAGGAAGGCGTGCTGCTCGATGAGCAGCCGCTATCCGAAAAACCACTGGCAGCTTTTCAAGGAGTCAAACCCCAATACGCCGGGCAGAACTACCTCAACTGGCTGGCGACGGCCTCGTTCGACGAAATCAGGTTGGAGAATTTTACCCGGATCGTCGAGGACAGCGCGCTCTTTGTTGCGCCAAATTCCTTGCTGTACAGCCTAATGCGCCAGGCAATCCTGCTTGAGTATTGGTCGGCGGCCCGGGCTTACCTTCTGGAGCCGGGCCGCCAGCCGGTGCCGGCCGACGCGCTGCCGGAAAAAGAGCTGTTCAACATCCTGGCAACCGACGACAAGCCCCGCTGGGCCTGGCTCTACGACGTCGAAGCCGGCGCTGCCCTGCACGAGCGGGTGCGCCCGGCCATGCAGGCGTACCTGGATGCCATCGAGAAGCTCGCGGTGCTGTCCACGGCCCAGCTGGAACGGTTGCTGGCCGAGCACCTGGATTTGGGCAGCTACCGGCTCGACGCCTGGCGCTTGGCGCCGGTGACCGAGCGCTTAATCGAATTGCGCCAGCAGGCCGCCACGGCCCAGGGCAGCCACCTCGGCGCTTTCGGCTGGCTCGAGGACCTCAGGCCCTCCGATCGTTCGGAGGCGGACTCGAATAACGTCTATAGCGACCCCGATAACCTGGGCTACGTCCACGCGCCCAGCCTGACGCACGGCACCGCGGCCGCCATCCTGCGCCAGGGCTTCAAGTCCCGGCAGTTAACCGCCGACCCCGCCGACCCCGCCTTTGATCGCATGGCCGTGGACCTGTCCTCGCGTCGGGTGCGGGCCGCTCTCTCCCTGCTGGACGGCCTGCGGGCCGGGCACTCGTTGGGCGCGCTGCTGGGCCAAGCCTTCGAGCGGGCCCTGACCCGGCCAGTGAGCGAAGGGGACAGCGCCACCTACGGCGGCTACGTGGCCAGTTTTCGAAAAGCCTTCCCCCTGGCCGCCGAGTACGCCCCCGTCCAAGGCCAAACGGCTGCCCAGGGCACCGCGCCCGAACAGGTCGCCCGCCAGGTGACCGACGGGGCCGCCCTGCTGCGGGCCGTCGGCCGCGGCTACCCCTACGGGGTGGTGGGCCTGCCGGCAGCGGGGTCGGTGTTTGCCGAATTCGTGGCCGCCCAGGTTGCCCTGCTGGCCGATGAGCTGGACGCACTGGGCGATGTCGCCGTGACCGAGGGCATCTACCAAGCGGCCCGGGGCAACGTGGACCGCGCCGCAGGCGTGCTCGAGGGCGTGGCCAAGGGTCAGTTCCCGTCCAGCCCCGAAGTGGTGCACCCACCCCAGCGCGGCCTCACTTTTACCCAGCGGGTCTTGGTGCACCTGCCAGTGGCCCCCTCGGCCGCCGGGTGGCCCAATGCCGCGACGCCGCGGGCCCTGGCGGCCCCGCGGCTCAACGCCTGGCTTGCCCAGTTCTTCCCGGACCCGACCACGCTCAACCTGACCCTGGGGTACCAGGGGGCGGACGGCGCCTGGCAAACCGCGCACGAAGTGTCGTTGGCCGCCAGCGGGTGGGGCCCCCTTGACTTGCTCTGGCTGCTCGACGAGGGCGCCCTGCAAGCCGGTTCGGCGTTCGACCAGCTCCTGCAAACCGTCTTCGCCGCCGTGGCCGCCGCCGACGTCCCCGCGGCCGGGGCGCGGTTAGCGGTTGATTACACCCGCCCGGGGGCCGTGGCCCTGCGGCGGCGCCTCCCGCTGCTATCCCGCGTGCGCCAACTGCTCGGCGGCGCCCGGCCGGCGGGCCCGCACGACTTACAAGCCCCCGGCCGGCTAAGCGGATCCGACGAATTTGAGGGAGTGGATTTGCCGGGCTTGGAAGCCCGCGTGGCGGCCAGCCGTCTCAGCTTGGCCGACATAGCGGACGAACTCGACCCCGCCGCAACGGCCCCCACGGCCGGGCGCCAGCGGGAGCTCCTCTACCAAGCGGCCCTGTTCGGCGTGGCCGAAGCAGTGGCGGCACTGGCGGTGCCGGCCGCGGCGCCGGCCGCGACTTATCAGGCCATCCAGGGCCGCTTGGCGGCCGCCGCGGCCGCGACTGCCTCGGTGCCGGGCCTGGTCGAGCAGGCCGCGGCGCTTTTCGGCGCGGGTTTCCGGCCGGACGTTGAATTCAGCCTCAGCGGCGGGGCCCTGACTGCCTACCAGGCCGCGACGGCGCCCGCCGCGACGGCGCAACTGCTGGCGCACAACCCCCACCCCCTGGCGCTGCAGGAATGGCTGCACGGCTTGGGCGCGGTTCGCGAGCCCTTGAACCACTTGGATAAAGTTTTCCTCATTCAGGACGTGCTCCAGCCCGACGGCCTGCCCACCCTGCCCCTGCGGCCCGCTCAGCTCGCGGCCCAGCCCACCCTCGGGGGGGACTACTGGCTGGGGCTGCCCTGGCCGGGTACCTACGCCCCCCCCGCCGGCGCTCTTTCGCTGGTGGAGTGGCTGCCGACGGATTACAACCCGCTGGGCCCCCAGGCCACCCTGTGGTTGGACGAATGGGTGGAAACCTTGCCCGAGGACACGCAAACCACGGCCCTGACCTTCCATTACGACCAGCCCAACGCCGAGGCCCCGCAGAGCCTGCTGCTGGTGGTCTCGCCCCGGGCCGACACCACGGCCGCCTGGACCACGGCCGATCTGCTGGGCGCCGTCAACGAAACGCTGGATTTGGCTAAGAAGCGCACGGTGGAGCCCGACGCGCTGGCGTTTACTCACTTGGCCACCGTGCTGCCCGCCGTGGTCGCGCCCGTGGCCCAGCAGGCCGTCACGTTCACGCTCGACTTCGGCCGGCTCAACAATTCGGCCCGCTTTGGTGAAGAGTCGCTGGCGGTATAATCCGCCCTGTGGTTTCCCCGCCATTTTCTACTAGACCTTCCCATGCCCTATCAATTTAATGACCCTGAATTTTCCTACGCGTCCGTGCAGGCCCTGCTGGCCGCCAACCGGTTGGAAAGTCGCCCCCGCAGCCCCGAGTTTAACCGGGCGCTCCGTGCCGAAGTGCGCGATCCCACTTGGCTGCTGGCCCGTCAGTGGCAGCTGCACGAGTTCCGGGCCGAAGACCGGGGGACCCCGGCCTTTGTGGAGGTTGCCGCCCGCGAGCTGCCCCTGAATCAGCTGACGCTGCCGGGCCAGCCCACCCGTCCCTACGCGCCCGCGCTGCAGCCGCTGGAAGCCGCCGTGGAGGCCCAGCCCCGGACCATTGGCGTGGGCCTGCGCCTGCAGATGGGCCAGTTTTGGCTGCGGCAACTGCGGGCGCTGCCGGCCTTGGCCGCCGCGTCCAGCGCCGACCGGGCCGTGGCCCTGAGCCGCTTTGCGCGAGTTTTTCCTCTTGCGGCGCAGTCGGCGGAGTCGGCGCCGGTGGCTTATGCCCAAGAAGCGTCCACCGCCGAGGCACGGGCCCTGCTGGAGCTGGCCGGACCTAACGCCTTGGACGGTTACGCCCTCTACCAGGCCTTGCTGCTGCCCGTACGGTCCGGCCTGGGCGCCGCCTTTGCCGACAGCCAGCACTTGGCGGACGCCTTGGCCGCCGTCTCACTGGCCCAGCCCCTGCTGGCCACGGCCCCGTTCGCGGCCGTGCCCGGAAATGCGGCCTGGTCCGGGGTAAGCGGCGCCGAGCTGGACCAGGAAGCCCGGCAATTTGTGCTGGCCTTTCACCGGCTGTATTTATTGGGCGCCGAAAGCGAGGGCTGGTCCACCGAGGACCTGGCCTACGGCTTCGCCCTCGGCTCCCCGGAGGCCGGCAAGCTGGGCTCGAACGCCCATGCCGGGGGTGGGACCCTGACCTGGTACGCCGTGGACCAGCAAGCTACGCCGGCGACCACTCCGGCCCCGGCGGCCGTTCGCCGGCTGCTGGCCACTGAAATAGATTTTCCCGGGGCCCCCGTGGCGCGGTGGTGGGAGTATGAAGACCGGCGCGTCGACTTTGGCCAGGTCAGTGGGCACCCCGCCGACTGGGGCCGGATGCTGCTGCAGGAGTTCATGTTTGTGTACCAAAACGACTGGTTCTCGGTGCCCTACTCAGTCCCCGTGGGAACGGTGTCCGCCGTGGCCAGCGTGCACGTCACCGACGTGTTTGGGCTGCGCCACGCGGTGCAGCCCGCCGGCGCGGGACAATTAACCGAACCGGATTCGGGCGTGCTCATCGACAACGACCAAAACCGCTGGCGCCTGTTCGCGCAAACCGAAGCCGCGGACGCCAGCGCCCCGGTGGCGCCCTCTCTGTACGTGCCCGCTCCCGTGCTCAGTCCCCTGATCAGCCGGCCCGTGGAGCAGGTCAACTTCCGTCGGGAAGAAGCCACCAACTTGGTGTGGGCGGTGGAAACGGTTGTTCCCGATGGCTTTGCTGGCGGCTTGGATGGCAATGCGGCCGCCACCCAGGTGACGGAAAATCTGCGGCGCCTGGCCCCCCTACCCGTGGCTGCCACCGGCGCGGCGGAAGCCGCGCCAGCTTACACCTACCAGCTCATGGGCACCGTGCCCGAGAATTGGTTGCCCTTCGTCTTTACGGAAACCGCGGGGGTTCGGGCCCTGGAGCAAGGAACGCTGGAACGTCAGGTGCCCAACCTGGACCTGGCCGCGGAAGACGCCTTGGTGCAGCCCCGCACCGCCCTGTTGCAACTACGCCCTGCTGAGCCCTACCGGTTGCATGAGCACGAGGTGCCTCCCGCGGGCGTGCGCGTGGACGGGCTCTGCTACCGCGCCCGTTGGTTCGACGGCCGCACCATTCTTTGGTTCGGCCGGCAGCGGGGACCCGCCTCGTTCGGGGGCAGCTCGGGTCTGGCTTTTGACCAACTCCTGGCCGGCACCCCCGCGTAACCGGACCGATATCAATTTCAGTGGCTGCGCCGCGCTTTCATTAACTCTTCCATCAATTAATTACCAGTTCCATGTCGCTTAAAGACCTTGATACGTTGCGCACCGAAATTGACTTGGCGGTGCATACCCAGGACTCCCAGGGCCAAAAAACCACGGCGGCCGGGCTTAACTCCGTACTCGTGAGCCTGGCCACCGAGCTGACCACGGCGGAAGAAGAAGTGACCGATCCGGGTCGCACGATCGCGGGCTTCCGGGAGGAGGGCGACACCGATCAGCAGGTGTGGGCCAAGGCGCTGGCGTGGATGGCCGCCAACCGGCGCCCCCTGCGGCAGAGCGCCCCCTTGCTCCTTGCGCTCACGCAAACGGTCGTTTACGCCGGCGACTACTGGAAGCTGCTCGACTGCGGCGGCCTGGAGCTCGTGGGCAGCCAGATGGCCACCCCGGTCTGCGGACCCGACACCGAGCCGGACCTGAGTTTTCCCACCCCCACCGCGGCCGGTCCGCTGGCGGGCGCGGCCGTGTACCTGCCTACTTACTTCGGGGGCTTCGTGATGGAAGGCGTGGCGTTCCGAGACTTTCGCTTTGCCGTGGCTACGTTGGACGGCTTGCCCGGAGCCGTGTTCAAAAACTGTAACTTCTCTTACAACGACTGCGGCGTGATCTGCTACCGCGGGCTCGAGAACTTTCAGTTCCTTGATTGCGCCGCGGAAGGAATCGGCGTGCTGGTAAGCGCAACAGCCACAAGCTTCCCGCAAAATTCGCCCTACGCCGGCTCCAACACTACGTACGCCGACGGGTTGCGCCTGGAGAACGTGGAGTCTTACAACACGTTTAACACCAGAATTCTAGAGCACTTCGATGCTTTTCACGTGGCCTCGTTCCAGCGGCCCGGCGTGGGCTCGAACATTGGTTCGGGCAACGAAAATCGTTACGCCGACAGCGGGGGGGGCGAATACCCCGCCAATTCGTACTACCGCCAGCCCACGGGCCGCCTGGTGTTCTTGCCTTTTGTCAACGGCCAGGAATGCAAAAACCTGTTTTTTAAGAACATTCACGTTCGTGGCCAAAGTCCCCGGGGCCTGGCCTTGGTGAACACCCAGGTCCTCAACCTGCACATCGATCAAATCACCTGGGAGCGCGACACCGACAGCGAGACCCCCGAGATTCCCGCATTCGAGTTGGGCGCCCTGGCCTCGGGCTACTACAATCTGCCGGCGCTGGTGGACAATCCCACGGCGTGGGGGCACCCCCTGTTCCGCTCGTCCCTGCGGGGGGGTAGCGGCTGGGTCGAAAACCTCACCCGGCCCCTGCAGAACAAAGAAATCCCCGCCAAACCCCTGCAGGATACGCTGGACCTGAGTGATTTTGTGGCCGGCAAGTACATCAACAATGAAGACGGGGCGGAAAGCGACAGCGACGATTTTACGGCCTCCGATTTTGTGCCGGTAGCGCCCGGCACGGTCTTTAAATCCACCAACGGGCTCAGCAACGCGGCCTACTACGACGCGGCAAAGAATTACCTGGGCCCCTGGACGGATGGGTTTTCGGATACCAGTACCGCGCCGGTCGGGGCGGCTTACCTGCGGGTGTCGATTCAGTCCGGGGCCTACCCCGGACTGGTCATCGCCTACACCGCCTCCTACGTGCAGAACTCGTTGGCGCCGACCAGCACAAGCAAAGCCCCGTCAGTGGCCGCGGTCCTGGCGGCCCTGGCCACGAAAGCCGACGCCGGGGCCGTGCAGGACGTGACCGACGTGCACGACAACAAAGCCATTCTGGTGCACGCCGACCGCAGCCGGGATTATTTCACCGGAGTGGGCACGCAGCCCAATGCCGGCGCGGACGACGGCATAAAAATGGCTTTGGCGGCAGCTGTGAGCGGGGACTTTTTGACGATTACCACGCCGGTGACAATGCCGTTCACCAGCACCACAGCCCCTCTTATCAGTTTGAAGAGTGGTATGACGCTAAACCTGAGCGGATATGGCCTGAACACTGTCGAAAGCCAAGACTGTATTGGTTTTCCTACCAGCGGCGAGGTAACGGTCTACGGCGGTGGGGCGAAGTTAAAAGCAAACGGACCCGGCTCGGTCGCGCTCACTGTGACCGATAACTCGACCGTCACCGCGCGGATTCTCGATGTCCACGTGGAATATCGGGGCAGCGGCAACGGCATCCTGTGGCGAGGGGGACGCGGTCAGCACGCCGGCACCGTTCTGGTGGAAAACATCGACCCAGTTCCCAGCTGGATTAACAATACCACCAACGCCTTTGGCATCACGAACTCCGCAAGCTACGAGTTCGTGGGCGACATGCGGGTCAACGGTAATTGCTCCCTGATACAGGTGCAGAACGCGGCTTTTCTAAGCATTCAAGGGGGCAAGGCCACAATGATGACGGCCAATGCCCAGCTGGGTGCCCTGAGCGGTACTGCCCAACTGGAACTGACGGCCTACGTGGTCGACATGACCCTGGCCCCCACCAATGGCTTGGTAATGAATTCCGCCACGACGAAACTCACCCTCACGGACGTTACCGTGCTCGGTGGGGCAGTGGTAAAAAACGCGAACACGGCCACGATTGTGCTGCGCGGCAGCACCTCGCTGCCCGCTGAATACGGAGTGGCTTACCTGCAAGGCCTGGGGATGACCGTGCTCGACCAGCGCACCACGGGTGGGGCCTCTGCAGGGGGCGCCGACCCGGGGGCCTTGCGTAGCGCGAACAACCTCGCCGATTTGACCAACAAGCCGGTTGCCGTGGGCAATCTCTTCGGGAGCAGCTTCCAGGCCTCCTTGAACAACACCGTCTTCAACGGCACGCCAATTGTGCTGGGGGATAACGCTAACCTGTTGACGACTGCGCTAAAAAGCAAGCTTTCGGGCACCGCGTTCTTGAATTACGACGCCAACGTGGGCATTAACCTCTACGACGGGGGGCAGGAGCACTACGTCGTGGCGGGGCAAGCCGGGTTGAATCAAGTTGCTGCCAACGACGGAGCGTCCAGCAACGTGGTCATGTTCACGGGCACGAACGGGAACAACGCGCAGCAGTTGGCCGCGGCCACGCACATTTTTGGGTACAATTACCTCAAGGTGATGGCCGCCGGCGGCAAGGTCGTGGTGGCCTCGCCGGATGGGCTGACCAAAGGCATTCTGGGCGTCAGCAACACGGGCCAACTGCTGTGGAACGGCGCCGCAATCGGTGGGGGCGGCACCGCCCCCGCCACGCCGGTCACGGTCTACGCCCGAATGGAAAATAATTTCACCTCCAGCAACAGCGTCGCGGGCGAAAACGCCATTCCATGCAAAAACATTGCCGCGGGCTCCGATACGACGTTATGCGACACAGTCAACGGACGCATTGTCATCCCGGCGGGCAAAGGAGGGCTGTACTTGGTAAACATGTCCGGCCAGATTCTTGGTCCGAACGCTACGCCTTACCTGGAAATGAAGCTGGTGAAGGGAGCGAGCTTGAACGATTACCAAATCGTGGGGGCCAGCAACGTGTTGAAAGCCATTGGCACAACGTTCTACGCCACCTTCGCGGGTTCCGCCGTGGTTGCCCTGGTGCCCGGCGACATTGTCCAGTTAACTTACTATTCGACCGGGGCCGGCTATTACCCCCGACGGGATTATACGCCCTGCTGGCTCTCCGCGCTGAAGGTTGGTTAGGCAGGGCATCTGGTGAAAAGGCCAGCGCGGGACTTGGAGCTTAACCTTGGACGAGCGGTTGCTAAGTTATTGAAGCGGAGGGCGGTCTTCGATGGCGGCGAGCGGCGTCCGACGGTTGGGGCATACCCCATCCGCAGAGCGAAATCCCGGTGCGAAAGCAAGGGCAAGCAGTTATTCGCCTCAGAAATGGCTGCTCACCAAACGCTCGTTCCACCATGGAAAGACAAAGTAGTGGTAAGAACAAGACGGGCTCGATTTGAGTATTTGGCTCAACGTTTGCAACTTTGCTTAGGACAGTGATTTAAATGCTCGAAAAGGATGTATGTTTGTGCGAACCTCCGTACTAAACGAGGCGGGCAGCACTGCTGCTATCAAGCTTGCGGTATACTAGAATCAAAACGCCGATTGCGCTGGGCACACTTGCAAAAAAACATACGACCCTAGTTGGCCGTTTAAGACAACGTTACTAGCTTGCATGGCGAGGCCTTCTTTCTGCCTTCCATGCTGGCGCCATGTCGACTGTCCCTGAATCATTTAATTCCGAAGAACCCTTCGAAGACCCATCCCAACTCTCTCAGTTTCACTCAAACCCCAAGCGCCATGTTGATGAGCAGACCTCAAACCAGCAATCGGATGCCGAATCCAATCACTCGTATCAAGATAAATTCCTAAAGAGCGGCGAAGAGCTTTCGCCGAATCCGGTCAGTAAGCCAGGCGAGGAACCTTCCTCGCCTGGCTTTTCTGCGTTAAATGAGTTGGTGTTAAGCGAGGATGGGGTTGCCTCCGCTAAAAACAAAAAGAAGAAAGAGCGCAAAAAGGCCTACCGCCTGGAGCAGCAAAATTGCCTTTCTAACATTGCCATCGGCAACCGAACCGAGCACAACGAGCTCATCAAGCAGGTGTTTGTCAAGGGCGATGAGTTTGTGGTGTACGAGGTGGAGGGCAAGGGCTTGGCCGATTCCTTTAAAATTCTCATCTACTCCAAAAAAGAAAAGGACGAAAAATTGATGGCCAGGTTTGCCGAGATCGAGGCAAAATACATCGAAGTGAAGTCTTTGTTGCACAAGGTTCCCAACGACCCGTTTCTGAAGTCCCGGATTGCAAACGTGCTGAGCCATGCCATGCTCAGCGACAACCGCCACGCGAAGGCAATTGAGTTGTTTGACAATATAATCAACGAGATCAACACCGAATTCAAAGACCGCATCTACAATAAGATCGCGTTTTTGTATTCTAACATAGTCATCTGCTCAGTTCTTGCGCTTTGTTCTTGGTATCTGTACAATCGTGTCCCCTTTGTGGATGGCTACCACCCGTACACCTTGTTGTTTGTGGTGGCCTGTGCCAGCCTAGGCGGCGCGTTTTCGCTTTCCTACAAACTTCGTAATTTGTCCACCGTGCGCGGCATAAAGTGGAAGATTTACATACTGTATGGCGTCGAGCGCACGTTCATAGCCATCGCCGCGGGGTTTATCTTATTTCTCGCGGTTTCGGCTCATTTGATTTTCGGGGCTGTGGTGGAAGGGGCTCAACCTGAACAGCGAATGTTCACCCTGCTCTTCTTGTCAGTGCTGGCCGGTTTCAGCGAAACCTTGGTGCCTGATCTGCTGGTCAACATTGAACGGAAAAACAAAGAAGAAAAATAGGGTCCGTTCCAATCTGTATCTCCGTAGAAATTCTGGGCGAGGCCCTTTATGTGCTATAGGCCCGGGGTGTCGCCGGTGAACTCGCTTTGCTACCTCTGGACGGATTTACAGCCGTGGCAAGCACCCTCCCGCCCCCTGCAGTATCCCGACCCAGGGGCGGGTACTAGACGCCATTGCTTCCGGCTTGCTGCTGCTCTTCAGCCTAAAGGCCTGCGCCGGACGAGGTGTGCCTGGCGCTGGGGCCCAATTCAACCTTAGCCCAGCACTCAGGGCTGAATATATTGGCCTTGCCTTTAGCGTGCTGCCTCCAAAGCCCCCCGTGCCAAAGTAGCGGCACAAGCCGGGCCCCCGGCAACGTCCACGTTAGTCACTAATGCATGCTTTGTCGTCACAATGAGGCAATGCACGCGGCTGCGGAAGCGAAGAGCAGCATCGAAAAAACCGTGGGAGTATACTTAAAATAAGCAGCAAGGAGTGCTGAGGCGCGATTAACTGGCATCGGTTCTTGTGATGGTGGCCCGGTCCTAATCAATGAAACTTCCCGTCTTCCCGCAAGAGGCCACGTCGAATGCGCAAGGCTTTGCCGGGCTTGCTTTCTATCTTGACGGGCGATGACCCTCCGCGAATATCAGGTGCTATCGAGCGAGAGCCAAGAGTTGGCAATTTTTGTCATCGGCACCTACTTGGCCACGCGCTGGGAGGGAGATGCCGTGCATTTGTATCACTTGCCTGGCGGCGTATTCGTGGAGGTTCACGGCAGCAGGCACTCCGACCATGCGAACGCGATCGTCGCCTTCACGGACTCGGCGTATTTGGATCTTTACGTGCCTTTTATTCAACTTCCCCGAAGCCTAAACGAGGGGCAAGGACCGTGAGCCCACCTTGGAAGCGCCTTTATTGTAAGTCAAACGGATTCATCGGGCCGCCCCCCACCAAACCAATGACTCCCAAAGGCGATTGCGCCAGCCAAGACAGGAACGTTTCGGGTCACACAGAAAGCGTAGATTTTCTGTACCCCACTTATAAAATCTATTACTTGGCTTGTAAAGCAGGGGCAATGCATCATATCTTAAACACATGCTTGACCGTGGTTTGCCGCGCCCGTCGCATAGGAGGTAGGTAAGTTTTCTGTAGGTGCCCGTGGGGAGGCACGCGGATTTGAGCGGGCAACTCGACTCCGGGGCAGGTGGCCCGCCAACGCTTCCCGCATCCGCCGTCGGCAAGCAAATTCACCTTGAGAAAAACGGGCTGCTTGCCTGCCGGGCACTTGGTGGGTAGCCAGCGGGTTGTTCTGGACTCAGCTGCCGATGTCGGGCTTGTAATGGCCACACAAAAGGCGTCACGTGGTGAGGTGTGGGGGCTTTGAACCAGGCGTGATTCAGATCGTTGGCGCAGCAAGCATGGGCCAGTAGCTCAAGCGGGAGCCACTCGGTGGCACGCCGCGCGCCGGTGAGCAAGAGCTGCTGGTAAGGCATCGGGCCGGGGACACGGCCAGAGCCCCCCCCGCTGGGCCCCATGCCTTGGTACATGCGTGCTTGGGTTGACATAATGAGTCTTGGCGGTTTAAAAGTTAATCTCCCGGTGACAGCAACGAAGGAGTGATTTGAATAAGATTGAGTCCGTATTGCTTGGCCTCGGAGGTCAGGTTGCCCGCGCCCCTGGGGCATCCGGCGCGTGCGGGGCAGGGTGCTTCAGCTTTACCCCCATCGGGCGCAGAGAAGGCACCCTGTCCCGCTGGGCTCGCAAAACGCAAACGGCAGTACTTGAGCAAGGCGGTTGGGTGTCCGCCGCCAGCACAACGAGCCGGACCACCGCTCCATCGGCACTCCGTCGACGCGCGTTGCGCCAGGTTAACCTAGCGAGTCGGATCGGCCTATTCCCTTACCTAGTCTAGGGGCCCCATAAACCACGCCAGCGGCCACAACGCCGGGATACAAGGGCTTGGAGAAGGGAGCTATGTTAACCGAGCCGTAGGCTCCGCGTTTGCTACGCGTCGCCCTCACCCCTTGTTTGCACCCCTTTATCTCTCTTGCCACCTGCACCAGAAGATGGTGACAATGAACGAAGCCCTGAGCGTCAAAATTGGGCAGTGTCTACTCGTTTGAATCAGCGCCCCTGCTTACTTTGCTTCCAGCAATTCGGTGCTTCCGTTCGGTGCTTCCGTTGATTGTACCGATTACAATGCTCCACAGTAGTTCTAAACCTGCAGTATTCAAAGTATAAAAAAGCACAAAGCGCAAATTTTTTTATGCGGTTGTACCTTTTTTTACTTTAAAGGCCAACTCAGGTTGCTACAAAAATGCCGTTTCTTAAAAGCTAGCTTTTTAACTTGTTACTTACTTATATAGTATTATAGGTGCCACAACTGCTTGAATTTCAACTTATTGCCAAGGGTGGTTGCTACAAAAATGCCGTAGGTTGCTACAAAAATGCCGTGAAGCTGCTGCAAAAATGCCGTATAGCTGCTACACAAATGCCGGTTAATGCAGGGTAGGTTGCTACAAAAATGCCGGGGTTGCTACAAAAATGCCGTACCATGGAAACACCTGAAAACAACAAGCCCGCGGCCCTGGTGGCCCAGCACAACGCGCTGATCAACGCCCGATTCAGTTTCGTGCCGCTGCAGATGCGGCTGTTCCTGTCGTTGCTCTCTCGCATCGATTTTGACGACACCGACTTCCAGGAGCACTTCGTGCCCCTGTCCGAGTTAGTCAACAAGCTTGACGGCGGATCGGCCTACGAGCAAGTGGACGAAATGTGCAAAAAGCTTACCCAGTTCACGCTCTATATCGAAAAGTTAGAAGAGGGCACGCGCCGCCGGCGCAAGCGGCCCAACTTTGAGTACATTCCGCTCATGGCCAAGGCCGAATACCGGGGGGACATGGGGGGCGTGATGGCCATCTTCAACCCCCTCATCATGCCTTACCTGCTGCAGCTGCGACAAAGCGGCAACTTTACCATGGCGGCCCTTGACGAGCTGCGCAAGCTTAAAAGCCCGTACTCGTTGCGCATTTACTGGCTGCTGAAAGAATACGCCGACTTTGGCAAGCGCACGATGAGCGTGGACGATCTACGCTTTGTGCTCAACATCGGCAAAGAGGAATACCCGCGCTTCTCCAACTTCAAGGCCCGGGTATTGGACAAGGCCCAGAACGAACTGGCCGGCACGGATATCCCCTTTACCTTCGAGCTCGAACGCGAAAACCAGGTCGTGCAGCGCATTAAGTTCCTTTTGCAGCTCGGAACGCAGGGTGCTACAAAAATGCCGTTGCCGGACGGCGGGGCGACGGCCTCGGAATGGGGGGCTGCCCTGGCCGCCGTGGGAGTGAGCCGGCGCAGCGTGGAACAGATTGCCCGCCAACTCGAAGCCGAAGAGTACGACCTGGGCTACGTGGATTTCGTGCTGGCGCGCATCCTCAAGCAACACGAGCTGGGCAAAGTAAAAAAACCCGCGGGCGCCATCTACAAAGCCCTCGTGGAGAAGTACCTGTTGGGGGAATACCACGAGAGTCAGCAGCGGACGGCGCCACAAAAGTCCCCCGCCCCGCGGGTGCGGATCGCCGCGCCGGTGCCGGACAGCGAAGTGGCCTACCGCATGAGCGAGGTGCGGGAAATCTACGACAACCCGGGACCGTTCATGAAGCAGCGCGCCCGCGCGGCGACCTTTGAACAGCACGTACAAGACATTTATTTGCCCGATGGGTTTGTTGTGGAACTGCGCGGCGGGGAGGAATGGCTGGTCAAGCGCTGATCAACGCACGGACCGCAAGGCAGAGGCCCGGGTCGGCCAAGCAGTCTGCCGTCACCAGCAGCAGGTCACCATGGGCATACATGGTAGTTGGGGCGCTGACAAGTCGTCGATATTGTCGCTCGTCAACGACGAGTGGAAAGCGGACCCCACTACTTTGTGCTTCACTTTCCCGAAGTGGTGGCCGTAACGCCGATTGCGTTCACAGACACAAGATGCAGGCGGATGTTTCGTCACTTCCCCACTGCCTGCTACAGTTGAGTTATCCCCAACCAGGGTCTACCGGGTCCACGTCCGCGTACTGCTTGTTGGTATCAAAGAAGCGTTTGAGGGCTTGATTCAACACGTCGGTGGTCTGGGCCCCGCCGGGCTTGTTGGCCTGGTAGTTGGCAAGGCGGCGCTTGTTGTCGCTCGTTATCGTGGACGTGAACGAATGCTTTTTCTCCGGGCCCTCCTTTTTCGGCGCGGCCTTCAGGGGCGTGGTCAGCTTCTTGGAGGAGCCCGGCGCAGGCCCCCCCTTATCAGCGTACAGGGCGCGGGTGGCATCGTCTTCGTTGTCTTGGTCGGTGTACATAAGGGAGGGTTAAAATCAGCTGCCAATCGCCGGGTCACTCGTGATGTAATTTTAAAGCGCATTCCACAGGTGTTCGCCTTATCTACGCCACCTCGTGGAATGTTGGGATTCTTTGAATAGGGCCAGGTAGTGTACCAACGCTCGGTTGATGAGGTAATTTTTTGACCTCCTGCGGCCAGTGCTCCAATAGGCCAGGTTGTCCAATCCTACTTTGTTGGCCTCGCTGAGGGTGGTGGGGAAAGGGTGCACGTAAGGAAATCCCGTGCGGTTATTGCCGGAGGCAACGGGTGGCTCTTCTTCGTGAACGATGGCCTTGGCCGTTGTTCTCCGGCGAATAATAACTTCAATCTCAATGGGCTCTTGGTTGCCGTCAATGCCCATCACCTTGGTGAGGAAGTGAGCGAGAAGGTGGGTTTCGGTTTGCACAGAGGATAAGCTGGGAAGTGTTGTATGAGCCGATACTCAATTAGGGGGCAATCTACGTCTTTTTGTAGACTATAGGCAACAACAAGGGCCTATGGGGCTCCAGTAGCTTGCCGCCACAATGAGCGGCGAACCGATCAAAGCGTTTGGCTTGGTTATCAATCAGATGCGCAAGGAGCTTGGGCTGTCCCAGGAAGCGCTGGCGGATGAAGCAAGCTTGGACCGCTCCTTCGTTTCCCAACTGGAAACGGGGACCAAGCAGCCCTCGCTCACCACTATTTTTCGCCTGGCCGCCGCCCTGCAGGTAGAAGCATCGGACTTGCTTCGGCGGGTGGAAGCAACCCTTGGTGCGAACAAGGCTGCTTGAAACCTCCCCCTTTCACCGGTAGATGAACGCGTCCCGATACGCGGCGCCAGCCGTTTTACGCAACGGCTCGCCCAGTTGACCCTGGGAAAATAGCCCCGCAGCCACCACCCGATTGCCCCATTTATTTGAACGAAACTATCTGACAGGGCTACGTAACCGTGCGTCGTCCGCCAGTGGAAAGGCATTCATGTCCTTTAAGCCTTTTATGGTAATGTATTCCACGCCCGTCTTCACGGCGTGAATGGCGGCGGGCTTTATGATGCGCCCCAGGCGACCAATGCTGCCCCTGCTCAGGTCCAAGAGCTTAAAAGCCATCGCTTGGTCCATCAGATTAGAAGGTTTTCGCAAGGCGAGTCTGCGTTCGAAGCTGGCCAACAGTCGCACGTATTCCTGGCCCCTTACCACACCGGGAGACAAGCCACTTCAAAGCCCCGCCCCACCTGGTCGTCCGGGCACATCGCGTTGTGAGTAGATTCAACGCCAGCACACTCGACGAGATTATTCGACTCGTTCAACCGCACCCGGGGTAAAGGTGCCCAGCATCCCCATTTACGTTCTAAAGCTCTTCCTGTAAGCGGTGTCGCGCAGCTGTATTTGCGCTTCGACCAGCGTCTTATTCGCACTTTTATCCCGCCAGTGGTATTGTATCGTTTCTTTGATAGTCTGTTGCCTATATGACATCAGCATCACCCGCTGCACCGGGGTGGATTGCGGGTTGCTCGCCAGCCCACCCGTAATTTGCTGGCCATGCTGACCGTCTACTAATGAGTGCTGTTTCCGTTAAAACCTGTAGCTTTCGCCAGCTTTTTGAGGAGGTTCGCCAGGTGCGGATTCCCGACTACCAGCGGTCTTACACCTGGGGCGACCGGCAGGTCGCGGCCTTGCTACGCGACTTGCAAACGGCCTTTACCGGGCCGCAGCCGGACCCAGTCTATTACCTGGGAAGCGTTGTCTTCTACCGCAACCTTGGCGCGAACACGTATGAGATAATCGACGGGCAGCAGCGCCTCACCACCCTGTTTATTTTTCAGTACTTGCTACACGGAGCTTTGCCGGAAAAGTTGAATCTGGAGTTGAGCACGCACCAGTCCACGAAAAACCTGCGAGCGGTCCAGCAGTATCTGGCCGCGCGCCTGGGTCCCCTGCAGTTAGCTGCTGTCCCCGATTTGCTGGACCGGCTCACGTTTACCCGCATTGTCATTGCTACCGAAGACGCGGCCTTCACTTTTTTCGATACCCAGAACAACCGGGGCATGCCGCTGGCCGTGCCCGATTTTTTGAAAGCCTACCATTTGCGGGCAATCCGTGCGGCAACTCCGCCGCTGGCCGACAAGCTGCAGGCCGCTTACGCCCAGACCTGGGAACACGTCGCCACGGCCCACGGCCCGGAGCTGCTGCCGGTGCTGTTTGAGAAAATGCTCTGGCGCGCCCGGAACTGGCGCGGCCAGCAGCCGCTAGCTTTTGAAAACCGGGATCTTATCCTGCACACCTTTCAGCAGGAGGCCGTGGATTGGGCCCCTGGTCAGGCCTTGGGCGGGGCCTCGCTGCTGCGCTGGGCGCTGCCGGACGAATGCCCCCCCTCTCCCACCCCGGGTCGGCGGCCCCCCGTCGCCGCCCTCCTCCCCTACTCCCTGCGGGCGTTTAGCGTGCGGCAGCCATTGTTCAGAGGGAGTCATTTTTTCGAGTATGCCCGCACGTACGCCCAAACATTCGCCCTGCTCTTTGGCGCGGGGGAGCCCAGTGCGGCCTTGGCGCCGATGCGCGCGTTCTGGACGGCCGTGTACGCCGCGGACCTGTCGGCTTACCTGCGCGAGTTCATGCAGCTGTGCCTGCTGCTGTACTACGATGGCTTCGGGTCCGTCCAACTGGCGCAGGCGGCCCAGTGCTTTGATTACTGGGTGGGCGGCATTCGCTTGTCCCGGCAGCAGGTGCGGCGCGAATCCGTGACGCGTGCCCTGCGCGATTGGCCGCACAACCTGCTCGACCTGATTGCGCAGGCCTATACCCCCCAACAGCTTTTCGACGCGGTCTACGGCATCGAGGACTTGCAGGCCGTGTACGCCCAGCAAGCCGACCAGCCGGACGAGGCCCTGGGCCCGGTACAATCCCGCTACCGGCAGCGTGTCCTCCACTACTTCGGGCGCACCCGCGCCGAATTGACGACCCGGGCGCTATGGACTTGATGACCTCAACAGTCCAGTCGGCGGCTCGTTCGCTGCAGGACCTGATTGCGGCCGGCTACCGCTTCCGCGTGCCCCGCTACCAGCGCCTCTACGTGTGGGAAGCAGAGCAAGTAAACACGCTGGTCGATGACCTGCTGACGGCTGCCTCGACCCCCCGGCGCCCCTATTATCTGGGCAGCATCCTGCTCGTGCGCCAGCCGCCGACGGGGGATGTGTTTGATCTCATCGACGGGCAGCAGCGGCTCACCACCCTCTGGCTGCTGAGTCTTGCCCTGGGACGGGAGGCCGGAGCCCCACTGGCCGCTTTTGCGGCGGCGGGTTCCGCCCCCCGGCTCACGTTTGCCATCCGGGCTGCCGCCAACGCCTACTTTCAGGCGCAGCTGCGGCAGGGCGAGCCTCCGGCGCTCTTGCCCGAACACCGCCTGGGTTTGCGGCAGATCACCCAGGCGTACGAACTGATCAAGCACCGGCTTGCCCAGGCCTTCCCAGCCGGCATTCGCTCGGCGGCAGCCCGGCAGTTTGGCCAATTTGTGCGGCGGCAGGTCCGGCTCATTGTGACCGAGGTTCCCGTTACCTTCGACCTTACCCGCTTGTTCGAAGCCCTCAACAACCGCGGCGCCCAGCTGCAGCACCACGAGATTCTGAAGAGCCGGCTGCTCTCTTGGATTAGCAGCAGCACCTCGTTGCGCGGCCGCTACGCCAAGCTGTGGAATGCCTGCGCGAACACGGACGACTACCTGGAGCGCAACCTTGCCCGGGAAGCGCAGCAACCGCTGGCCGGCTGGTATGACGAGTCCGCGGCCGCCTTCCACGTGAAGGAACTGCTGCCTTTACTCGGCGCCCCCGCGGAGGGTCGGGCCCGCCGGCCGGTCCGTCTCAATCAGGTTCTGGCCGGCAAGGCGGCCTCGCTGCCGTCCGAGTCGGCGGACGACTACGAGAAAGAGGAGCCGGGAACAGCAGAGGACGAACAAGAAGCCGTGCGCAGCATCCTCTCTTTCCCGCAATTGCTGCTGCATACGTTGCGCATCTTTCTGTTCCGGCGCAAACTGCCTGATTTGGAGCGCATCAACGAAAAAGAATTGCTCCAGGCCTTCACCTCCAGCGGGGCCATCACCAGCGAGGCGACGGCCCGGCAGTTCGTTGAGCTGCTCTGGCAGGTGCGGCAGGGCTTTGATTTATTTGTCATTAAATGGGTGAAAACGTCCACCGACGAAATCCACGCCATTAAGCGCCTGCGCAAGCACAAGCCTTCCCGTAGGCGCCTTAATTATCTGCACCGCGACCCGTCCACCGGGCATTCGGGGCTGGAATTGCTGCAAAGCATGCTCTACCACTCGCAGCAGATCACCACCCAGTACTGGCTCACGCCTTTCCTCGACCAGGCCCTGCGCCAACCCGACAGTTCAGTACTTTATGAATACCTGAAACGGCTCGATAACCAGCTCTTCTGCACCGGCAGCGAGGATAACCTTGTCCTGCGTACCCGGCAGTTGCTCGGCCAGAACCTGGCCACCCGGCAGTTGCCCTGCAGCTGTGACTACCTGGACCAAGGCCGCGGGGTCCATTTTGCGCACTACTGGTTTTACAAGCTGGATTTTGTGCTCTGGCACGAGCTGTTCAGCCAGCGGCAACTAGACGAGCGGTGGCGCGCCTTCCGTTTCACCGCCAAGAACTCCGTCGAGCACGTGTCGCCCCAGAAGCCCCGCCCGGAAGACCTGCACACGCTGACCAACGGGCTGCTCGACGACTTCGGTAACCTGGCCTTGGTATCGCGCAGCATTAATTCCGAAGCGGGCAACAAAGCCTTTCTCCTCAAGCGGCAGGAGTTCGGGTTAAAGCCCCGCCTCGACTCCCTGAAATCGGCCCTGATTTATGAGCACCGCCAGTGGAACGACAAGCGGTGCGTAGCCCACCGCGAGCAGATGAAAGCCTACCTGCGCACCTACTTCGCTAGCCACGCCTAAGGACGGCGACGCAAAACGGCAGGGCGTGGAGTAAAAGGCAGTGGGGGAGTAAATGTGTTGCCCTCCGCCAGGGTTGTCCCAGCTTCGGTTGCTGGCGCTAACCGGTGCACCCATTCTTCAGGAGAAAATCATTCTTTCGACTCCGGTCCCCAGCTAGGGCGTGCCTGCGGCATTAGCCGGCTGCCGCGCGTGAGCCCGAAAAATACTGCCCCGATCCACTAGCCTTTTCGCAGCCTGTTGTTTCGGTTGGACCACTGGTTTCGGTTATTCAGTGGCGCAAGGGGCAAAGAACAAAGAACGGTGATGCAAAGCCCCGCTCGCGTTGTAGCCTGATGCGCACCCGATCGGGTATTATCTGCACAAAATTGCTTAATATTATACCCTAACGGGTGCATAAAACATGTTTCACCGCTTATTATACCCTATCGGGTACATTTCATGAAGAATCCAGTAGCAGCTTTTGTGAAGCAGCGCCGCAAGCTGTTGCATTTATCCCAGCCCGACCTGGCGGCGAAGGCCGGCGTTGGCCTGCGTTTCGTGCGCGAGTTGGAGCAGAACAAACCCACCCTGCGACTCGATAAGGTGAATGCGGTGCTCCGCCTCTTCGGCCACGAGCTCGCCCCCGCCCCGCTGGACCGCACCCAGCCCGAAACCTCGGTATGAGACGGGCCCTCGTGCAGATGGATGGCCAACTGGCCGGTACCCTTACGCAGGATGAGCAGGGGTATACCTTCGCCTACGACCCGGCCTACCTGCTCGTCGCCACGGCCCAGCCCATCAGCCTGACGCTCCCGCTCCGTGCGCAGCCCTACGTGGAACGCGTGCTGTTTCCTTTTTTTGACGGGCTGATTCCCGAGGGTTGGTTGCTGGACATTGCCGAACGCAACTGGAAGCTCAATCCCCGGGACCGGATGGGCCTGCTCCTCGCCTGCTGCCGCGACTGCATTGGGGCCGTGAGCATTCAGCCACTTTCCCCCGTTCCTGCCCCATGAACCGCTGCCTGTACTGTTACCAGCCGCTGGCATCGGAAAGCCCAGGAGGGTACCATCCGGCGTGCAGCCGCAAGCTGTACGGCCAGCCGGTGCCCCCGGCTTTTCCCTATTCCGTAGCCGAACTCCGCGCCCTGGCCGAACAGGTCGTGCGCCAGCACATTGCCGTTCCGGGGGTCCAACCCAAGATTTCGTTGGCATTGGCCACCCCGGGCGAGGGCAACGGCCCGCCGCGCTTCACGATTGTGGGCGCGCTGGGCAATTACATTTTGAAACCGCCGACTCCCCACTACCCCCACTTGCCCGAAGTGGAAGACCTCACCATGCACCTGGCCCGGCTGGCCCGCCTCGCCACCGTGCCCCACGGCCTGTTGCGGCTGGAGGGCGAGGCCCTGGCCTATGTGACCCGGCGCATTGACCGCCAGCGCGGACAAAAGCTGCCGATGGAGGACATGTGTCAGTTGACGGAACGGCTGACAGAAAACAAGTACGACGGCTCGCACGAGCAGGTCGCGCGGGCCATTCTAAAATTCTCGGCCAACCCGGGCCTCGATGCGGGCAACTTCTACGAGCAGGTGCTCTTCTCGTTTTTGACGGGCAACGCCGACATGCACCTGAAGAATTTTTCTTTGCTCCACACGCCCGGTCTGGGCCATAACCTGGCGCCAGCCTACGATTTGGTGGCGACGGCGCTGGTCAATCCCGCCGATACGGAAGAGTTGGCCCTCACCCTCAACGGCCGCAAGAAGAAGCTGAAGCTCGCCGATTTTCAGGCGGCGGCCCAGCGGGCCGCGCTGCCGGAGAAAGTCTTCACGTCGATGCTTAACCGGTTTATCCGGGTGAAACCAGCCTGGCACCGCTTCATCGACGAGAGCTTTCTGCCATCGGACTTGCAGCAGCAGTACCATGCGCTGCTGGAGCTACGGTTTGCGCAGTTAGGCTTGGCATAGCGCCGCCTGAAAGCAGCGCGCTGCCAAGCGAGTTATTGCCCGTGTTCGAGGCGGCAACATGCCTAGTTGCTATTGGCTTGGCACATTATACGTGCTGCCATCTTCCCGTCTACTTTAGGTTAGTTTCCGCGCTAAGTAGGTTGAAATTGAAGCCGAAAGGCCCACTAGCAATTCCGCCTCCTCAAAAGCGGGTTCGCGGCCTTCCCGTAAATGTCGCCCTTGTTCCGAAGAAAAGCCCCATGCTTTATCAATTACAATATCCAAGGGGGACGGAACAATACCCGGGTGCTTCTTGATGAGCGCGCCAAGGGTGTTCTTGGCATCTCCGGAGGCTTCCCGCGCCACGCATTCCAGGCAGGCCAGGGCATGCTGAATGGCGCCCGTAATATCGGCTTCGGGCTGGCGTGACAGGTCATTTATGGCCTCGTGGATTTCCTTTTTAGCGGTCGAGAGACCCGCCGCTGCCAGGATCGCCGCGGTGCTGCGTAAGGTTTTCTCAAACCCCTCCGCCCCCCGGAAAAGAATGCGGCCGCTCTCCAGCTTGTAGCCGATGCCGTGGGCGGCGAAAAACTCATTTACCTCCTCGGCAAAGGCTGTTTTTTCGTCAGAAGTACTGTACAGGCGCTCAATGACGTCGTAGACTTTAAACCACGGGCATTCTTCCAGCAGTTCCTGTGCTTCGCGCAAAACCGGTTGGGCACTCCAGTTATTAGAATCCGGAATTTTTCGAAGCACCGCGCAAATCACCGCCCTTACCTGAGTAGCACCATGGCCGGTGTGTTGGGCTGCAGAGATGATAAATTCTCTCAACTCCTGCGGGGCGTCTTCGTGGACAGTTATCTCCCGCTCCTCACTCTTGTAGCCGTTGCGTTTTGAAAAAGAAGGATTCATAGAAATTGGGGAAGGATGGCAAAAATCCATTGTCATGGACACGGTACCATCGGCCTTAATGGGTCCGGCGCGCAGAGTGGAATAGGCCCCGTAAGTTCACTGAGAGTATTTCAGCTAAGCCGGGACGCTCTTCAGGAATTGCTAAAATAATGCATGGGTGGTGAAGAACTAGTTTCAGCAGCGACGGAGTAAGCCGCGCCGGGAGGCTATGTGCCGCCGTTTCAGGCATTAGCCTAGCACCGGGCGCTGGCCGCGGGCGCCCTCGAATGGGTGCGGCTGGCGTAATCAAAGGCGCAAAAGCTGGATGGCATTCGATACGCGGCCCTGTTCCAGGTGCTTGCATACTAGTTAAAGTGAACGATTGCGGTCACCGTAGTTTCCTTCCGACTTTAAAAAACTTGCGGCCTGGTCGGCAGCTGGCAACGACTGAGCCGAGCGGCCAGCAAGCAGACTTACGGCCACTGGCTCACCAACAAGCCCTCCTCCGAGCACGACTGCATTCCGACCAACACCGGGTTATGGCACCATTCGCCGAGTTCCACCAACAAGGGTGCAAGGGTGACTTTCAATTCGGCTGGGGGCCACACCGTGCGCGGTGGCCGCCGGCCGTGGATTAGCCGTGCACGCTAGCCGGGGCTGAGCGAAGAGCAATTGAAGTAGCATCTATGGAATTCGCACGATTTCTCGGGTTACACCCGGCGCAGGCGGGGCAGGAGTTTAGCGCGACGCGGGCTGGGCACCGCCGGCGGATGCGAACTTCACCCATCTCTTTGCGCACCTGCTCCAGCAAGTTAGTCACCTAACTGTTTTTTTAGTTGGTGCAACAATTTGCGGATGAAAGGCTTTTATCCGGCCGCCCCGGTACCGCCCCTCCCCTATCCAAGCAAGTGGGAACAGGCGATTAGAGGAACGGGTATTTCTTGCGCAATACGGCCAGAACTTTAGGCGGCAAGGGCCGAGAGGCTTCCTCTTTGCCCTCGAAATACGCCGTCAGGGCCGCTTCGAGGATCTCCTGAATGTTCTCCCCCCCGTACGTGGCTAATTGCTGAAGCTTTAGGTAGGTACCGGCTTCCAATTTGTTAGAAAAGACGATCTTTTCTGACTTTATATCTTTGCCATCAAGACCATCTTTTCCATAAAGATTGTCTTTTTCGCTGGCCGATGCTTGGCCTGCGTTTGAGGCCGGCTCGGCACTACCGGCCGGGCTGGCCGGACGAATGGTGCCGGCGTTGGGCCACAGGGCGTGGTCGGGGTTAACGGCCTGGGGGGGAACACCGATTAGGTCGGCCACGGCGGTGGCCGCAAAACTGGGGCGGGGTTGCTTGCTCATGGGGCAATCCGGGTTAAGAGTTCTTGGGTGAGGGCTAAGTAGTCTTGCGCGCTGTTGGATTCCGGCGCGTGGGCGTGAATGCTTTTCTTCAAGGCAACGGCCTCCACCAGCTTGGCGTTGATGCGGATGGAGGTGTCCGTGAGCAGGCCTTGCACGCGCGGCTGCTGGGCCAGCTCCTCCGCAAAATCGTGGTACACCTGCCCCCGATAGCTGGGGTGGTACTGCGTGAGGAAAACGCCCTTGAGTTCAAGTGCCGGGTTAAAGTTGTCGCGCACGGCCCCCAACATGTCGAGCAGCTTGTAGAAGCCGGCAAACGCAAACGGGTCGGGCCGCATGGGGGCCAGCACGTAATGGGCGGCGCTTAGGCTCATGACCGTCATCGGCCCCATGGAGGGCGGCGTATCGATGACGACGTAATCGAACTGGCCCTGCAAGCCCGCCAACTGCCGGCGGAGCAGGTTGGGGTGCGTGGCATCGGCCCCAATCATGCGTTCGAGCGGGCTCAACTCGGGCCGGGAGGCAATCAGGCTGAGCTTATCCCCCACCGGCTGCACCACTTCGGCCAGCGTCGCCTCGCCCCGCAGGACCATGCACAAGTTGGGGGCTTGCACCCCGGCAAAGGTGGAGGTAAGATTGCTTTGGGGATCGCAGTCGATGAGCAATACCCGGTGGCCGAGCAGAACCAGGGAATGGCCAATGCCAAGCGCGGAGGTCGTTTTTCCTACCCCGCCCTTGTGCTGGGCAATTGCAATGACTTTCATCTATGAAAGAGCTTGTTGTGAATAATCTTTACGCAAAGATGATAAAGATTGTCTATACTTAAAAGAAATATTTACCGTCTTACCAACTATATCATCTTTAAATTGACGCTCATAAGGCTGAAGAAAAGCGCGATAGATTTGAAATCTTCCGGTAAAGATTGATTTCCTGCTTTTTGTAAATATTTCTTTACGTCTTTTATGTCTTTCTGTATTTTTTTATTTATCAATAGATAGAAAGACAGTAACTATCTGATTATGCAACGTGAGGGGGGCATACGGCGGCCTCTCCGCAGCCCGCCCCCTTGCTTGAGCGGCGTAATCAAATCAAGGGCCTCTCTGAATACACGATCGCAGGCCAGGGCGCAAGGCTTCGCGGCCTGGCCTGCGATTCCCTTGCTGTAGAGGTACCTCACGGCAGTTGCTTTCCCCTTGCGGTAAGGATCGCCTCGTCGACAAAGCCGGCGCAGGGCCGCCGCTTCGGGCCACCTTCGTCCGGGGGCGGCTGATTGGTTACGGTTGCACCAGCGTGCTCCAGGTCCCCGCAAAGTCCGACCTAGCCCGGAGACTCGCGAGTGCCTCGTTCATTCGAACCATGGCTGCTGATGCCCACGTAGCGCGCCCGGGTTGGAAACAGCTTTTGCGGGCTTGAGCGCCGTGGTCCAAAGGCCCTTGGTTTCCTCGGTAGGGGAGGAGCAGCGTATCCACCGGAGAACAAGGGCATTTTTCCTGGGTAGTCGGCTGGGACAGGTGGCCCGCCCGAACGGCTGCTGGCTGGCGGGGCCTGGTTCCGTTTTCGCCTGCTTACCCGTGTGCTGCTTACCAGCAGCACACGGGTAACCAAAAACCTTGACCGGCGGCCACTCGACGCCAGGGGCGTCAACCTCCCGGCTAGACGCCTGCTAAAGGCAAGCCCGCCGCAAATTCTCCGCAACGTCGCCCCTTTGGCCCGGTTTTTTCGGGCAAAATGCCGAAGAATTCCTGCGCTTTCGTGGGGCGGTAGCGCAATACCTCGGCCTAGGCTTTGGTGGTTTTGCGGGCCGCGGCCTTCTGTTTTGTTTCCAGAAATTTGCGGTCGTCGAGCGGGTGGCCTTTGGTGATGGCTGTGTACACGGCGCCCGCAAGGCTGCTGGTTGACCACGAGCCGCACGTACGCGGGCTCGCCCTCGCCCTGCTCGATGAGCCCGCCGACCACGCCGATGCTGTTGGCGGCGACGCCGACCTTCAACCGCGCCTCGCTTGCTTGCCCAGCGGGTGAAGCGGAAACGAATCTGTTCCGCGCTTTTGCCAGTGTCCCGCAGCAGGTCGTACTCAAAGGCGGGGTTGGTCCGGGCCAGTTGCTGCTGAGCCCGGTTCAATACACGCAGCTTAAACAGCGGCGACTGTTTGGATTGCCCTTCCAGGCCCAGCAATTTCTTGAGCTCGTCCACCGGCACCGTGCGCGTGCCGAAGAGGCTGTACTGCGTGAGCCGCTAGTAGATGATGCGGTAGGAGTGGGCGCTTTTGAGCTTGAGCAGCTGTAGGAGTTGGGCCTGGGTGAAATGGCCCTCGTTGAGCTGCAGCAGGTGCTCGCGCACCCGGTCGTTGAAGCGCACCACCAGCGACTGTTCCCCGCTGCTATGGTCGGCGTCGGCATCTCCAGAGTGGTGAGCGCAAAGCGCGTTAACCAACTCATTACCCTGCACGACCAGCTTGCTGGCGAGCATTTTCGCGTAGTCAGCACCTGGGTCAAAGACCACCGGACCAACGTGGCGGGCACCTTACATTTACGCGTTGAACCCCTGTCTGAATGAAACTAAGCCTGCGCACGGCCCCGTTTGACGTTAAAATCGACAAACTCACCCGTTCCATTGAAAATGCGAAAACGGGTGAGTCATTCCCCACGGAAGTGCGGCGGTTAACGCTGCTGCAAGCCCGTAAGTTGGTCAAGAAAGAGTGGCAGTTCAACTGGGTTGCCGAGGCCGGCGACGGCGACCGGGAGGTGTACCAGCTCAACACCGTGGGCAACCGCTCGGTGGTGCACGGCCTCATCAGCCTGGAACTCCTGCCCGACGTGGTCTTTATGCACCTGTTGGAAAGCACCGCCTTTAACAAAGGCCGGGGAAAGCAGTACCTGGGCGTGGCCGGCAACTTAATAGCTTATGCTTGCCGGCGCGCTTTCGAACTCAACCACGATGGGGAGGTGGCGTTCATAAGCAAAACCAACCTGATCAACCACTACATCACCGCGCTAGGGGCAACTCGCCTGCGCCACAATCGGCTGTATATTGGAACCGAGAACGCCGCCCAACTCGTTAAAAGGTACTTTCCAAACTATGCCCTCGCCTGACATGCCCACCCCCGCCCGCCGTAAAATCGGCATCGAGCCCGTTGCGGTGGACCTTGTGGTAGCACCTACTTCCCTGACGTTAGAAGACCGTCAGGAGCTAAATGCGTTCTTTCGGGAGCGGCGCAAGCTCCGCGACCAATCCCCGGCCGTCCGAGCTATCCGCAAGCAACTGGCCGGCAAAAATGCCCAGACGCAGAGCCCGGCATCGTCCGACAACGTCGTCGTTAGCATTTCGAGCATTCGGCCCAATCCCTACGCTGCGGTTATCTCGGCCCCAAAGTATGCGGCGGCCAGGAAAGCCGCGCCCGCTGCCAAAAAAGCCGCGGCGCCCAAGAAGAAGAAATAACGCCGTTCCACTCGGTAGCCTGATCCGGTTAGATCGGGTATTACTGAAATTGACCGGTGCTGCGTTCACTGGGCACCTCCGGCGGGTCCCGCCGGCGCTGCTGAGTTAGGCACGGCCGCTTGGTAGCGCGCAGGTAGTCGCACGGGCGCCAATGGTTCGGATTCACTATTTCCTTAACCGCATTCAGGTGCCCAGCACACCCCAGTCAATGGATAGGGTCCGGCGAGCGGACGCGGGCACTACCGCAAACCCAGCATTTCCGCTTTTCCGGCAGCGCGCGACATTCCGTCGTCTCCTTCACAAGGGCGATGATACCTTTGCCGCTCATCCCCCGGATGCACCTCGAACGATGCGGATGATGCAGAAGGCGCGGCCGGGGGGAACATCTGAGCGTTTTTTCACGTCCGAGCTGGAACGTGCGCAGGGCCGTTCACTTCCCCTAAACCCAACACGAGAAGGCACCGATGAGTGGACGGAGCACTTTTTCCGGAACAAATTTCCAAGGAGCGGTTGGCGCTTGCGTCGCGGGCTTGCTCCTAACGGAGCGGCCACTCTCCCGCCTGGCTTCTGGACTACCAGGCACGCCCGAGAAAGTGTATCTGGAGACCAAGACGGGGGTTGACGATGTCCTCGTCCGCACCGATTGCGGCAGCGTGTTTGTCCAAGCGAAGAACACCGTCGCCTTATCCACCCGCGGCGAACTGCCTTCGGTAGCGCACCAATTCGTGCGCCAATTTGCCGCGGGCGCACTCGAACACGGCACCCGCCGCAAACTCGACCCCGCACGGGACCGCCTGGTCCTGGCGGTGGGCCCCGAAGCGGCGGCCAGCGTCGCCAACGACCTGCGCACCGCCCTTGACCGGCACCGCACCCACGCGGACACCAACCAGCCCGTAAAGTATCAACGGGCTTTGGAGGTGTTTTCGCGGCTGATCGAGGCCGCTTGGTTTAGCCTCAACAATGCGCCCATTACGCGGGCAGAAAAGCAGGCCGTGCTGGACCTGTGCGCGGTCGTCGCCCTCAACGACACGCATCGCCACCTGGTAGAGGAGGCCCTAACGCACGTCGTGGCCACGCCGGGCGACGAGGAAGCGCTGGTGGATCTGTTGATTAAGTGGGCCTCCGACGCGGCCGAAAAGGGAACCGGGGGCGATGCGGCCGCCATCCGGCTGGAGTTAAACGGAAAAATTCGATTCTTGGCACCGCCGAGCTTTGACCAGGACGTGCGGCGACTGGCCGCCTACAGCCAGCAAACCCTCAACCACCTGGAACGCTACAGCACCATCGCGGTGGAGGAAGGCCCGATGAGGCTGGACCGCCCCTTCGAGGCGGCGGTTATCGAGGAGGCCGCCCGCGGCACGCTGGCGGTCACCGGAGAGCCCGGGGCCGGCAAGTCGGCGGTGCTCTGGTCCGTGGCCGGTAAGCTCCGCTCGACGCACCCCGTGTGCTGCGTGGCGGTTGCCGGCGGCGCGAACAACCTGGACGCGCTGCGGCGCGAAATCGGGCTGGAGCATTCCCTGCTCGACGTGCTCCAGCAATTTCCCGGCACCCGCCCGGCCTATCTGGTACTCGACGCGCTCGACGCCTCCCGGGGCGGCAACTCGGAAGGTACCTACCGGGCCCTGCTGGAAGCCGTGGCCCAATTGCCCGACTGGCGCGTCATTGCCTCCGTCCGAACGTTCGACCTCAAGCTGGGCAAAGCCTGGCAGCAGTTGTTCCCCGGGCCCGCCCCGCTGGCGAAGTTTGCTGAAAAGGACCTCAAGATGGGGTTGCGTTAGTAACTGGACAAAGAATTACGGTAAGGGACGCAGGGGACGCAGGCCATTGACCAGCACGTCGGCTGGTAGCTGGAAAGAATAGCGCCCCAGGCGGTTCAAATGGGCAAAACGAGCAGGTG
>NZ_DASVSI010000117.1:0-26801 GCF_036388155.1 Hymenobacter sp.
ATACCCTCTTACCCTAATTCCACCCACTGATAGCCTGGGTCCCGGCGCAACCACGTGAGCTGGCGCTTGGCGTAGCGGCGGGTGTTGCGCTGGAGCAGGCGCACGGCTTCGGCCCAGTCGTATTCGCCGTCGAGGTAGCCGAAAATCTCCTGGTAGCCCACCGTCTGCAAGGCGTGGTGGTGGCGGTAGGGGAGCACGCGGCGCACTTCTTCGAGCAGCCCCGCGGCCAGCATGTGTTCCACGCGCAGGTTGATGCGCTGGTACAGCGCCTCCCGCTCGCGGGTAAGGGCCACTTTCACGTTGCGGAACAGCGGGTTCTCGGGCGGCGGGCCGTCGCTGTGGAAGCTGGAAAACGGCCGGCCCGTGGCGCGGGTGATTTCCAGGGCCCGCACCACGCGCTGCGGATTTTGCTGGTCGATGCGGGCGTGGGCCACGGGGTCGGTTTCGGCCAGCTCGGCCACGAGGTGGGACAGGCCGTGGGCCGCTAATTCGGTGTGCAGCTGGGCGCGCACTTCGGGCGGCACGCTGGGCAACTCGTCCAGTCCATCGGTCACGGCCTGCACGTAGAGGCCCGAGCCGCCGGTGAGAATGACCAACCGATGTTGCTGAAATAGCTCCCTGAGCACCGCCAGGCAGTCGGTGGCAAAGCGGCCCGCGCTGTAATCCTCCGCGATGCTGTGGCTGTCGATGAAATGGTGCGGCACGCCCTGCATTTCCTCGGGCGTGGGTTTGGCCGTGCCTATGCTCAGCTCGCGGAAAAACTGACGGGAGTCGGCCGACACAATCTCAGTGTGAAATTGCCGGGCCAGCTGCACGCACAGGGCGGTTTTGCCCACGGCCGTAGGCCCGGCCACGGTAAGCAGCACCGGCCGCGGGTCGGCAGCAGTAGGCGTTAGCTGGGCAAGGATGTTATCGGGAAGCAAGAGGGATGCTGCGCTTAAGGAAGAAGGAAATAAAGAGGAATGGTCATTGCGAGGCCGCAGGCCGCGGCAATCCGTCCTCTCAGTGCGACTACCCTTGAGACGTGAAAAGCCCTACCGGGTACGACCCCGGTATTGTGCAGTGCTAGGGCTTTTTTGTTGGGTTTATCACAATCGATGGCTGGCCGCTGAGACCAGGACGGATTGCCGCGGCCTGCGGCCTCGCAATGACCATTCCTCTTCATACCTCATTATAAGTTAGGGTGTTTCTCATCAAACTCGGTGGCGTCCTGGTAGGCTTTGGCCAGGGCCAGGAGCTTGCCTTCTTCGTACAGTTGGCCCATGAAGGTGATGGTGCTAGGCAGGCCCGCGGCCGTGAAGCCATTGGGCAAGGCGATAGCGGGATGACCGGTGAGGTTGGTGAGCGTGAGGTTGGCGCTGAACGACGGCGCGATGTAGAGGTCGAGACCTTTCAGCTTTTCGTCCATCTGCTCGATGAGCAGGCTGCGCACCCGCTGGGCCTGGATATATTCCACGGCCGGAATGAACCGCGACGAGCGGAAGGTATTGGGCCAGGCAAAGCGGTTTTGCAGCACCATTTGGGCGTCTTTGCCCGAGCGGGTAAGGTCGTCGAACGCCGCCGCACCCTCGGCCGTGAGCACGAAGCGCAACGTGCCCGGCGCAATGGGTGGCAGTTCGATAGGCACCAGTTCCACGCCCAGCTTGCGCAGCGCATCCAGGCTGGCTTGGTCGTTGGCTTTGGTGGGGTAGTTTTGGTCGAAAGCGGCCTTGAGGTAGCCCACGCGCAGCTTCTTCAAGTTGGTGTCGAAGGCGTAGCGGAAGGTGGTGGGCGCCTGCAGCGTGGCGGGGTCGCGCGGGTCGGGCCCGGCGGCGGTGAGGGCGGCCAGCACAATGGCGCAGTCCTCAGCCGAGCGGGTGAGGGGACCGGCTTTGTCCATGGTCCAACTCAGGGCCATGGCGCCGGCGCGGCTCACGCGGCCGTAGGTGGGCCGCAGGCCCGTGACGCCACACGCCGTGCTCGGGCTCACGATGGAGCCCAACGTCTCGGTGCCAATGGCAAACGGCACCAGCCCCGCCGCCACCGCCGAAGCCGAGCCCGCCGACGAGCCACTGGAGCCCTTGCTGACGTCCCAGAGCGTGCGGGTTTTCTCGCCAAACCACACGTCGCCCTGCGCCAGCTCGCCCAGCGTGAGCTTGGCCACGAGCACGGCCCCCGCCTCGCGCAGGCGCTCCACCACGGCGGCGTCTTCGTCCAGCGTCTGGTCTTTGTAAGGCACCGAGCCCCAGGTGGTTTTGTAGCCCTTGGCGGTGAACAAGTCCTTCACCCCAAACGGAATGCCGTGCAGCGGCCCGCGATACTTGCCGGCCCGGATTTCCTGGTCGGCCTGGCGGGCCTGCTTCAGCGCCAGCTCCTCGGTGAGGCTGATGACGCAGTGCAGCTTGGGGTCGTATTTCTTAAGGCGCGCCAAGCTGAAAAGGGTGAGCTCTTCGGAGGAAAGTTGCTTGGTGCGCAGCAGCTCGCCCAGCTGCCGCACGGTGTAAAAAGCCAGTTCATCGCGGTTGGCGGGCAGCTTCACTTTGGGGGTCTGGGGCAGCTTGCCGGCATCGTTTTTGGCCGCGGTCAACTGGCTTTGCCGCAGGCGCAAGGGCCGTGGGTCGAATACCACCGACGGCGCCACACTGTTGGGCAGCGGAATCTTGCGCAGCGCCTCGTAGCTGTCGCGGTAGCCGGTCAGGTTGCGGCGCGTCGAGTCGAGCTGGGCGTCGGGAAAGCTCAGTCCCATGAGTTGCTGGGCCGCCCGCAGCATGGGGACGGTGATTTCGTCCGGAGCGGCGGGGCGGGCGACGAAGGCGCCGGCGGCGAAGCAAGCACTGCCGAGCAGCAGGGCGGGTAGGAGTTTTTTCATGCAGAAACGCCCGTGGGGCCGGGAGAGGATAAAAGTCGTAATCCGTTCGAGCCGATACAAGGTCAACAGGTGACCAGCTGACGAATAAAACCACCTGGGACGACGGTCAGACACGGCGGCGCCATGTCAGGTTTTTCGAATCCGCGCTTTGGTTAAAACTAGTTAACGTTTGCCGCGGGCAAGTTGTAAGAAGCTTTGTAATGTGTTCGGGACAGAGTTTCCAATCTGCAAGACGGTCATCAGGCTAGATGGCTTGCCAGCAGAGATAACTAGGATGATGGAGCGGTTCTCTCCCGGGGCTCGTTTGAGTTTGTACTACTTCTTCAGGGCGTGAAAATAGGGTGAAATCGTCTTCTTCTTCGGTTCTTTGCGCCATGCGAAGCTCATTCCTACTCCTTTTAGGGGGCGTGCTCTTGCTCGGCACCGTCTACTGCACCAGCACGCGCCCGCAAGAACGCGTCGAAAACAGCCCGTTCGTGACGACGGATGTGGACCGGTTCTGGGCGGCGTACCCGGCCGCGTTGCGCGATACGGCGCACGCCGACCGCATTTTCCAGGAGCAGTATTTCACCCCCGGCTCGCCGGGCCTGCAAGCCTACTTTACGCACAAATACAAGGGCGATGCCCGTCGGTTTGCCCGGAATATTCTGCGGCGGCCCCGCTATTACGCCTCGGCCCAGGAGACGATGCTCTCCGCAGCGGACCAGAAGCCCCAAATCCGGGCGGCGTTGCGCCGGCTCCAACAACTCTATCCTCCGGTGCGGTTTAATCCCATCTACTTCCTGGTCGGCGGTTTCGCCGGCAGCACCGCGCAGCCGGCGGGCTTGCTGCTCCAAGTGGAGGGTAACAACGGGCCCGGGGTGGATACGTCGGAGTTGTCGTTGGTGCAGCGCAACCGCAGCAGCCCGGTGACGCTGCTGCCCTCCTGGGTCACCCACGAGATGATTCACAACACGCAGCAGCCAATGGACGGCACGTTGCTCAGCGGGGTCATTCGGGAGGGCATGGCGGATTTTGTGGCCGAGCTGGTCACTGGCAAAAACCCGAACGCGCGCTTGCACGTCTACGGCAACGCCCACGAACGGGAGCTGTGGCAGGCCTTCCGGCCCGTCATGTTCGGCAACAACCCCCAACACTGGCTGGTGAACTCCCACGAGGAAACCCCCGAGAAGCCCTGTGACCTGGGCTATTACGTGGGCTACAAAATCTGCCAAGCCTATTACGATAAGGCCCCGGACAAGAAACAGGCGGTGGCCGAGATGCTGACAACCAAGGACTTCAAGGCCTTTCTGGCGCAGAGCGGGTACGAGGCAAAAATGAGCACGCCGTAGCGTCGTCTGGCCACGCCCAGTACCCGAGCAGTCGTCATCTAGGGGGCTTCTCAACGCGGGGCGACGAAGCGGTAAAATACTGCCTTTAGCCGGCTGAGGCCTTGGACATAGAACCTGCTTTTACTTCTGAGGTGTGCCCAACAAGGTTTTTATGTAAAGGGATTGTTGGAGTGGTCTGACAAAGGCGAACGAAGTGAAATTGGCTGGGTTTATCTTCAGCACTTCGGCAAATGAACGTGTCGGAACCTACCGCGGCAAAACCGCAGGCGCCTGCAACGGCACCACCGCACCCCACAACCCCAGCAACTCCCGCTCCTCGTGCTGCCAGCTAAGCTGGGGCGCGGCGCGGCGGCAGTTGGCGGCAAGGTAGTGGTAGCGGGCAGGCTCGTCGCGCAGCAGGCGGTTGAGGGCGGTGGCCAGCGTTTCGGGCCTCAGGTCGGCCACCAGTTCGGCCACGTCAAACTCGTCGTTGAGGGCGCGGTATTCGGGAAAGTCGATGAGCACCTGCGGGATGCCGGCGTGCACGTAGTCGAAGAACTTGTTGGCCAGTGAGTAATAGTAGCTCAGGCCGATGTTTTCGAGCAGCATGATGCCCACGGCGGCTTGCCGCGTGACGTCGCGCAGCGCCTCGGGCAGCACAAAGCCCCGAAATTCAACCTTGCCCGATGCCAGCAAGCCCAGCTTGTCGGCCCGCTCGCGCAGGGCGGCCGAGAGGTCGCCTTCGCCGCAAATGACCAGCCGGCCCGCCACCGCCGGCATGGCGTCGAGCAGGCTTTCCAGCCCGCGGCCCATGTTCAGGGCGCCTTGGTACAGGATGTAGCCACCGGATGCGGCGCTGGGTGATGCCGGCGCGGCCGAAGCGGTTTCCAGGCGGCTCACGTTGCGCACCACCGCAAAGGGCCGGCCGTGGCGTTGCGCAAACACCCGCGCCAGCGCCGGCCCTACGGTGTAGGCCAGGCGGGCGCGCGGCACGATGAAGTTCTCCACCCAGCGCCACACGCGCTGCACAGCGGGCCGGGCCACCACTTCGGGCACTTCCGTGAACAGCTCATGGGCATCGTACGCAAACGGTTGGCCGCCGAGGCGGGCGCGCAGCCACACCGGCAGCGCGGTGTCGAGGTCGCAGGCGCACCACGCCGCGGCGCGCTGGCCCAGTAGGTAAAAAAACAGCCGAAGGTTGTATTCCAAGTAAAACAGCTTGCCGCGTTGGAACCAGCCGCGCAGGCGGTGCTGGGCGTAAGGCTGGGGCGTGAGCGGGGGCGATGCCGGACGCTGCCAGCCCACCAGCTGCACCCGGTAGCCGGCCGCGGCCAGGCTCCCACAAATGCGCTGCATCCGCTGGTCGAAGCACAAATCGGTGGTGACGGCGAACAGCAGCCGGGGGGCGGAGGGAGGCGACAAGGGGCGGCAAACAGCCCGCGGCGAAACGGAGCAGTAAAATTTTATGTTGGGCCAAAATTACGCCGTGCCCTCACAGGGCAATGGTTATCTTAGCGCGAATTATTAACAGGTAGTACGCCTCATTCTATGGCTTCCTTTTCGGCTGCTTCTTCCACCCGTCCCGTTGCTCCGCCGCTGGCCACGCTGCTCGACCAACTCGGCCAGGCCTACGTGCTGCTCGATACGCAAGGAATCCTCATGGACGTCAACGAGGCGTTTTTGGCCATGACGGGGTACACGCGCAAGCAGGTGATTGGGCAGCGCCACTACGAGCTGCTGACGCCCCCCGGCGAACGCGCCACCCAGCGCCGCGAGTTTCTGGAGAGCGTGGCCCACGAAAACCTGGCCGCTACCTATACCCGCACCCTGCTCACCAAAAGCGGCTACCCGCGCCAGATAAGCTGGCGCGCGGGCTTCACGCGCGACATCGCAGGCACCATCACGGGCGTGTGGATGGCGGGCGTGGAGGCCGACGAGCGCCAGCTTACCAACCCGGCCCTGGCCGGCGACAGCACCCACCTGCAGGACTTCCTCGACAACGCCCAGGACTTGGTGCAGCACCTCAGCGCCGACAACGGTTTCCTGTTTGTGAACAAGGCCTGGAAGGAAAAGCTGGGCTACACCGACGCCGAGCTGGCCGACCGCACCCTGGCCGACGTGGTGCACCCCTACTACAAGGCCAAGCTCCTCTACCAGCTGCGCAACCTCTACGACGGCGAGCCCGTGAACAAGGTCGAAACCGTGTTCCTGACCAGCACGGGCAAGCCGGTGCACCTCATCGGGAGCATGAGCGTGGTGCGCGACGAGGGCCAGCCCGTGAGCAGCCGCGCCATTCTGCACGACATCACCGACCGCATCAAGGCCGAGCGCCTGCAAAAGGTCTACTACAGCATTGCCAATTTGGCCATTTCGGCCAAGGACTTGCCGAGCCTCTACGGGGCCATTCACCGCGAGCTGAGCAAGATTATTGAAACCAGCAACCTGTTCATTGCCCTCTGCGACGACGCGCGCACCAAGCTGCAGTTTGCCTACCACGTCGACCAGCACCCCTCGCACCGGCCGCAGGGCATCCTGCCGTTTGCCTCGGGCGTGTCGGAGTACATTATTGCCGGCGGGCAGCCGCGCTACCTCACCCACACCGACTTTCAGCAGCTCATTCGCAGCGGCACGGTCACGGCCCAGGGCCTGGTGCCCGAGGTAATGCTGGCCTCGCCGCTGAGCATCGGCGACCGCATCATTGGCGTGCTGGCCGTGCAGGACTACGGCCGAGTCGACGCCTACACGCCCGGCGACCTCGACGTGCTGCACTTCATCTCAAACCAGGTTGCCCTGGCCATTGAGCGCAAGCGCAACGAAGAGCAAATCGGCAAGCAAACCGCCCGCCTCAACGCCATTTTCGAAAGCGGCTCGCACGTGATGTGGACGGTGGACACCCGCGCCCACCTCATGAACTATAACCGCAACTACGCGGCCCTGTTCCTGCGGCGCAATGGCACCTACCCCGTGCGCGGCCTCGACCTGTGGGAGTCTGACTTGAGCCGCATGCCCGAAATAGAGCGCGACACCTTTGTGCGCTACTACGAGGCCGCCGCCAAGGGGCAGGCCCAACGCTTCGAGATGCGTCTGCAAGATTCCCGCGGCGCCGAAGTGTGGACAGACATTTATCTGAATCCCATTTACCTGGGCGACGGCTCGTTCGAGGAAATCTCGGCTATTGCCCACGACATTACCGAGCAGAAGCGGGCCCAGCTCGCCCTTGAAGCCCAAGAAGAGAAGTTCCGCTCCATTTTCGAGTCGTTCCAGGACATTTATTACCGCACCGATTCCGAAGGCATCCTCGTCATTGTGAGTCCCTCGGTGCGCGACGTGCTGGGCTACGAGCCCGAGGAAGTCATCGGCAAGCCGGTGATGAACTACTACGTTGATGCGAACGACCAATTCAAGGTAGGGGCCGAGATTGAGCGTAACAACGGGCTGCGCAACTTCGAAACCCAGATGTGGCACAAGGAGGGCTACCCCGTGAGCGTCCTGGTGAACGCGCGGCTGGTGAGAGAAGGCGAAATGGGCACCGAAGGCATCGCCCGCGACGTCACGGAAATCCAGCAAATGCAGGACGACCTGCGCCAAGCCAAAGACGCCGCCGAAGCTGCCCTGGAGGCCAAGACTCAGTTCCTGGCCAACATGAGCCACGAACTTCGCACGCCCATGAACGGCATCATCGGCATGATTGACCTGCTCGACCAGACCGTGGAAACCGACGAGCAGCTCGACTACGTGGACACCCTGCGCAAGAGCTCCGACGCCCTGCTCACCATCCTCAACGACATCCTGGATTTGTCGAAGATTCAGGCCGGCAAGCTTCAGATTCGTGAGGCCGGCGTGGAGCTGCAGGCCGTGATGGAGCGCATTCGCTCGCTGTTCATCTACCGCGCCGAGCAGAAGCACATTCGCTTTACCTACCACATCACGCCGCACACCCCGCGCTTCGTGATGACCGACGAGGTGCGCCTGCTCCAAATACTGTCGAACCTGGTGGCCAACGCCATCAAGTTCACCAACGAGGGCACGGTGGGCATCGTGGTGAGCAGCGTGAGCACCGACGGCGAGCTGCACACCTTGCGTTTTGCCGTGCAGGACTCCGGCATCGGCATTTCGAGCGACAACGCCAACCTGCTCTTTACCAATTTCACCCAGCTCGACACCACGCCCAGCAAGGCCTACGGCGGCACGGGCTTGGGCCTGAGCATCAGCCGGCAGCTGGCCGAGCTGCTGGGCGGCGAAATCGGGGTGCTGTCGGACGAAGGCGAAGGCAGCGTGTTCTGGTTCACCATCAGCGCCCGCGAGGCCCAAATGGAAGACCTGCCCGCCGTGGCGCCGGTGCGCGAAGCGGTGTTCCAGCCGTTCACGGCGCCGCCGCGCGTGCTGCTGGTCGATGACAACGCCATCAACCAGAAGGTGGGCCTGCGCTTGCTCAACAAGCTGGGCTGCGAGGTCGACGTGGCCAGCAGCGGCCGCGAAGCCATTCAGATGGCTACTGGTTCCAGCGTGGCCTACGACATCATCTTCATGGACATTCAGATGCCCGAGATGGATGGCGTGGCCGCAACGGCTGAAATCCGCCGCCTGCTGGGCGCCTACTGCCCGCCCGTGGTGGCCATGACGGCCTACTCCATGCAGGAAGACGCCAACCGCTTCATGCGCCAGGGCCTCGACGACTACGTGGGCAAGCCCGTGAAAAGCCGCCACCTCTACGAAGTGCTGCACCGCTGGCTGCGCCCGCGTACGGCCCGCCCGGCCGCGCCCGAGGTCGAGCCCGTGGTGGCGGAAACGCCGGCCCTCCCGGTGCCGGCCGAGCACGTGGCCAGCGAGCCCACGCTCGACGACGCCATCCTGCGCCAGCTGGTGGAATTGGGCGGCCCGGAATTCACGTCCGACCTCTACCAGGAGTTTGAGCAGGAGGCCGGCGACCTGCTGCGCGATGCCGCTCCGGTGGCCGCTTCCGCCAACTTTAAAGAGCTGCTGCCCATGCTGCACCAGCTCAAGGGCACGGCCGCCACGCTCGGCGGCGTGGCCTTGGCGGCCCAGGCTCGCCACCTCGAACACCAGTTCAAAGGCGGACGAATGGAAGAGGGCGCGGCGGGATTTCAACTTCTGGAACATTACTTTGCACAGTTCGTTGCCGAATATCCCGGTGCCGTTGAGCGAGCAACCAATGCTTCGGCCGTGTAGGCCAACGCCAAAGCCCTTTCTTTCTGTTACATCTACCTGTGAACCCAACCCAACCCCCCACGCTCATGTCCACCGATACGCAAGCTAAAACCATTCTGATTGCTGAGGACAGCTCGGTAATTCTCAATTTGACCCGTAAAATCCTTGAACTGCAGAAGTACAAAATTGTCTTGGCCAAGAACGGCGGCGAAGTGCTGAAACAATTGGAGAGTACCCCCGTCGACTGCGTATTGATGGACATCAACATTCCCGTGAAGGACGGCATGCAGTGCACCCGCGAAATCCGCGCCCACGCCGACCCCGCCATCAACAAATTGCCCATCATCGCCATCACTGGCAACGCCAACAACTACTCGATGGACCAGTTCCGCGAGGCCGGCGTGACCGATTACCTGCCCAAACCCCTCGACTTCGACGCCCTGGTGCGCGTGGTAAAGCAGTACGTGGGGTAAGCCAATGTGCTAATTTTTGAATGTGCTGATGTGCTGATTCCTGGAAATGTTCCGGCGGTATAATCAGCACATCAGCACATTTATGAATCAGCAAATTCAAGTAACGTTCCTGGGTACGGGCACTTCTTCCGGGGTGCCGATGATAGGCTGCACCTGCGCCGTGTGCCGCTCGCTCGACCACCGCGACCAGCGGTTGCGGGTGTCGGTGCACGTGGCCGTGGGCGGGCGCAGCTTCGTCATTGATTCCGGGCCCGATTTCCGCCAGCAGATGCTCCGGGCCCGCGTCACCCACCTCGACGGGCTGCTGTTCACGCACGAACACAAGGACCACACCGCGGGCCTCGACGACATTCGGGCTTTCAACTTCCGGCAGCAAATCGACATGCCGGTGTATGGCGAGCCCCGCGTGCTGCACCAGCTCCAGCAAGAGTTTGCCTACATTTTTGCCGAGCACAAGTACCCCGGCGTGCCCCGGGTAATACTGCACCCCATCGAGCGCGACGACGAACCCTTCGACGCCCTGGGCGTGGCCGTGCAGCCCCTGCGGGCCATGCACCACCGGCTGCCCGTGCTGGGCTTTCGCATCGGCGGCTTCTGCTACCTCACCGACGCCAACCACATTGGCCCCGAAACCCGCGCCCTGCTGCGCGACGCCGACGTGATTGTGCTCAATGCCTTGCGGCGCGAAGAGCACATTTCGCATTTCACCCTGGCTCAAGCGGTGGCCGTGCTGGAAGAAGCCCAACCCAAGCGGGCCTACCTCACGCACATCAGCCACCAGTTGGGTCTGCACCGCGAAGTAGAGGCCGAACTGCCGCCCTGGATTCGGCTGGCGTATGACGGGCTGCGGGTGGAAGTGTGATGCATCGTTTCCCTTTTCTTTATTTCGAGAAGCTCTACCACTCACCAGTATCGCAGGCGGAGGTCTTGCACCGTGTGCAAGGCACTGTTCTTGAACCTCTTTCAAGATGGCAGGCAATATGGAGCCAAAGGCCTAAAGAACCTTATTACGGACGCGTAGATGCTTACAACGGAGTGTTTGATATTACGGGGTCTATTAATCGGCGGAACGATTTATTCCCGGCGGTTGAAGGCTTCACGGAAGCGTGCCCGCCTGCTGGCGGTGGTTCGTTCGTCCGATTGCGAATGACATTGCCCGAGCGAACCAAATACTTTGCATTTGTCTGGTTTTCGTTTATCGGTGCTTTTTGTGTCGCTTGCATTGTTGCACTGCTACTCGGGTCTGCTACCTGGGGTGCTCTCGTGCCTTTGGGAATGTTTGGCGCGGCGCAGCTTTCTTTCTGGCTGGAGGTATGGAGCATTGAACGCCGGTACTCCGATTTGCTAGAGCTGGTGGAAATTTCCGAAACCCCTTAAATCTTCGGTGTATATGCACACCAATTACTATTTCCTGCGCCAGCTGGCTCCTGCGCTCACCGAGCGGCTCCGGGGCTACCGCGTAGCTGTGTGTTTCTCGCAGGAAAAAGACGAGCTAGTAGTAGGGCTCACCGATGGCACCAAGGAATTCTGGCTGAAAGCGCAGCTGGGGGCCACCTTTCCGGCGCTGGCCTTGCCCGAAACCTTTCAACGGGCCCGTGCCAATTCGGTGGACTTGTTCCCGGACATGCTGGGCAAGCAGGTGGAAAGCGTGGCGGCATGGCCCCAGGACCGGGTGCTGCAAATCAACTTTCGCAGCGGGGCCCGGCTAGTATTCAAACTCTACGGGCCGCGCCCCAATGCCATTTTTCGGCCCGCACCCGACGCATTGGCTCAGCTCTTCCAGCAAAAACTGCTGGCCGATGCCGACCTGGAACCGCAGACGGCGGCAGCCCAGCCAATCGCCGGCAAGCTCCCACCGCCACTGGCCGACTTGCCCCTGCGCTACCTGCGCGAGCACGGCTACGACCCCGCCCCGCCGGAAACCAAAACCCGGCTGGTGAACCAAGTGCTGGCCCAACTCGAAAAGCCCGCGAACTACTACATCATCCAATTTGAAGGCCGCACCCGCCTGAGCCTGCTGCCGCTGGGCGAAGTGCTCGAAACGCTGCCCGGCGACGACCCCATTGGCGCCCTGCGCCGCTTTGTGCCCATGGCGCTGGGCCGCCGCGCGCTGGAGATGGAAACCAGGCAGCTGCGCCAGCTGCTGGAGCGCCGCGCCGACGAGGCCAGCACCGCCGCGGCCCACGCCCGCCAGCGCCTGCACGCCCTGGCCCACGAGGCCGGCTACCGCCACACCGCCGACCTCATCATGGCGCACCTGCACAACATCCCGGCTGGCGCCGCCCAGGTAGAAGTCCTGGACTTCTACACCAATGAGCCCAGGCTCATCAAGCTCAAGCCCACCGAAAAACCCCAACGCACCGCCGAAAACCTGTACCGCAAGGGCAAAAACCAGCAAATCGAGGAGCGCCAGCTCAGCGAGCGCATTGCCCGCCGCGAGACCGAGGCCCTGACGGCGCTGGAGCGACTGGAGGAAATGGACACCCTGCCTGCATTAGCCGAGTTGCGCGGCCTGCGCAACTGGCGCAAACAGCACGGCCTTGACCCAACCCCCACCGCGAGCAAAGCGGCCACGGAGCTGCCATTCAAGGTTTTTGAAGACCGGGGCTTCACCATTCTGGTGGGCCGTAATGCCGTGAACAATGACTTGCTCACCCAGAAATACGCCCACAAAGACGACCTGTGGCTGCACGCCAAGGACGTGACGGGCTCGCACGTGGTCATTCGCCACAAGGCTGGGCAGCCGGTGCCCGAACCCGTGGTGGAGCACGCCGCCATGCTGGCCGGCTGGTACTCGCGCCGCCAGCACGACTCGCTGTGCCCCGTGACGGTGACGCCCAAAAAATTCGTGCGCAAGCCCAAGGGCGCCCTGCCGGGCCAGGTGGTAGTAGAGCGGGAGCGGGTGGTGCTGGTGAAGCCCGGCAACCCGTTTGAGCGCGAATAGGCTGCGGTGCCGGACTGCTACAAAGCAAAAAAGCCCGCTAGAAGCGGGCTTTTAAGTTTTTGCGTGCGCGCGGGGAGATTCGAACTCCCACACCCGAAGGCACCACCCCCTCAAGATGGCGTGTCTACCAGTTTCACCACGTGCGCAAAAGGCAACTAAACCTGGGTAATTCGGCCGAAGCCGGCGTCGCTGAGGCGGCGAAGCGGGTGCAAAGATAGCCGGCCGCCTGCGCACCCACAACCTAAGGCCCGCAATTTTCATAAAAAAGGCCGCTCACGGTGAGGTGAGCGGCCTTTTTTGGTAACCTAAACCGGACTATTGGGCCTGAGTAAGAGGCGAGTCGACCACGTGCTCGGCCACGAACCACACTTGCATTTCGTTGGTGCGCACGAGCTGGCTTACGATGAGGTCGTTGGTGCCGTCGTCGCCGGCTTCATCGGCTTTGTCGGCGTAATCGTGGCAGTTTTTGAGGATGCGCTGGTGGCCGTCGAGCAGGCGCGATACCTGGATGGGCGCCTCTTCGCGGTCGCGGGGTACGCGCGGAATGCTGGACAGCTCGGCCACGTCGTGGGCCATGGCCACGGCCACGCCGCCCAGAATCTGGATGCGCTCGGCAATAGCATCCACTAGCACCGACTGCTCTTCGTAGTGCTTATCGAAGAGCAAGTGCAACTGGTAGAAAGTGGGCCCCACCACCTGCCAGTGGTGTTTTTTGTACATGTCGCGCAGCGTGATGGTGTCGGCCAGCAGCTGGTTGAGCATTTCTACGCTGGAGCGGCGGGTGTCCTCGCTCAGGCCGATGGGCAGGCGCTGGCTCACGGTGCCGTAGCGCTGGGTGGGGGAGGGGGCGTTCTGCTGCTGGTTCAGGCGGGGCTGAATGTCGACGGCGGCGTTGCTGCCTGCGCCCAGGCCCGTGTTGGCGCTGGTGACGGGTACAAGCGCTGACTTTTTAGCCGCGGGTGCGGCGGCTTTCTTAGGAGCAGCTTTCTTGGCAGCAGGTGCTTTGGCGGGAGAGGCCATAATTCTGAAATCGAGTGAGGTGAAAGAAACAGCCGAAACAATACGGAGGCGAAAAATCTATTCTAGCGTACGTAAAGCACTACGCTGAGTTAGTTTTTCTTTCCGGATTTTACGCCATGAACGACCCCGCCGTTACCGAACCCGCCTTTGTGCTGCACCCCGAGCACCACCTCAGCAGCTCGGCCATGCTACAAGACGTCGTCATTGGCTTGTCGGATGGCCTCACGGTGCCGTTTGCGCTGGCGGCGGGGCTGAGCGGGGCGGTGGCCTCGTCGGGCCTGGTGATAACGGCCGGGCTGGCCGAAATCGTGGCCGGCAGCATTGCCATGGGCCTGGGCGGCTACCTGGCGGGCCGCACCGAAGTGGAGCACTACGAGGCCGAAGAAGCCCGCGAGCGCCGCGAAGTGCGCGAGGTGCCCGACGTGGAACGGGCCGAGGTGGACGAGCTGCTGGCCGAAATGGGCCTTTCGGAAGCCACCCGCGCCGCCGCCGTGGCCGAGCTCACCGCCGACCCCGAGCAGTGGGTGCGCTTCATGATGAAATACGAGCTGGGGCTGGAGGAACCCGACCCCAAGCAGGCCCCCAAAAGCGCCTTCACCATCAGCTCGTCCTACGCCGTGGGCGGGCTCATTCCACTCAGCGCCTACTTCTTCACGAATACGCCAGTTGAGGGGCTGGCGTGGTCGGCAGCCATCACGCTGGTGTGCCTGCTGGTGTTTGGCTATTTCAAAAGCCGCATGACGGGGCAGCCGCCGGTGGCCGGCGCCCTCAAAATGGCGGTGGTGGGTGCGCTAGCGGCAGGCGCGGCGTTCGGCGTGGCGCGGCTGGTGGGCGGCGGGTGAGCGGGCTGCTGTCCGCTACGGTCCGCAGAAACGAGTACCCCGAAATTTTATTTCGGCTCGCGTTGAACGGAGCTTGTTCTCACGGGCCGAATTGAAAATTCGGGGTACTCGTTCTCGGGCAATACTCTTGCGTACACAGCGATGAACTGCTCAGTCTCATCAAGCTTATGAAATTTAAACTGCCCAAAACGCCTGCGGTCTACGTCAAGAACAAGTCCTTTCGCCTGGCCCAGGTCGACCCCGAGGACATCACGCCTTTTGCCCACAAGCCAGACGAGAAGGAGGAAGCCAGCCCGCGATTGCAGAAGTTGCGCAAGCGCCTGAGCGAACTGCAGGAGTCGCTGTACGCTGAGCACACCCGCAGCCTGCTCATCGTGCTGCAAGCCATGGACACCGGCGGCAAAGACGGCGCTATTGAAAACCTGTTCACGGGCGTGAACCCGGTGGGCGTGCAGGTGGCCACGTTCAAGGCACCCACCAGCGAGGAGCTGAAGCACGACTTTCTGTGGCGCGTTCACGCCGAAACGCCCAAGCAGGGCCACATTGGCGTGTTCAACCGCTCGCACTACGAGGACGTGCTCATCACCCGCGTGCATGGTCTGATAGACAAGGAAACCTGCAAGCAGCGCTACGAGGACATCAACAACTTCGAGTAGTTGCTGCTGCGCAACGGCACGCGCATCCTCAAATTCTTCCTGCACATCTCCAAAGACGAACAGGCCCAGCGCCTGCAAGCGCGCCTCGACGACCCCGCCAAACACTGGAAATTTGACCCCAACGACCTAAAGGAGCGCGCTTATTGGGACGATTACCAGGAGGCCTACGAGGACGCCATGCGGCACTGCTCATCCGACGACGCGCCGTGGTTTGTCATCCCCGCCAACCACAAATGGGCCCGCGACCTCGCCATGACCGAAATCGTGGTGGCTGCGCTGGAAGACATGAACCCCAAGCCGCCCAAGGTTGACTTCGACGTGAAAGCGCAGGTGATTGAGTAGGCTGGGTACCAGAACAAAAACTCCCCTCCTCAGCTGAGGAGGGGATGTTGCCGCGCTTGCGGCAAGTGGGGTGGTTGGGTCGTTGAACGGCTCGCGTGAGGTTCGTTGGGTCGAAATCGTTCGGGTGTCGTGCAACGACTCAACCCCCCCGTCCAAACCTTCGGTTCGAACATCCCCTCCTTGGTAAGGAGGGGAGCTTTGTTCTCTCTACACCGCCACGGCTTCCGAGGCCGCGTTTTCCTTGCGCTCGCCGATTTGCTGGCGCCACATGGCGTAGTACAGGCCTTTTTGCTGCAGCAGCTCGGCGTGGCGGCCTTGCTCGGCAATGTGGCCGCGCTCGAGCACGAAGATGCGGTCGGCGTGCAGGATGGTGCTGAGGCGGTGGGCAATGAGGATGGTCATGTGCTGGCGCGAGCCGGACAGTTCCCGCACGGTCTTACCGATTTCTTCTTCGGTGAGCGAGTCCAGGGCCGACGTGGCTTCGTCGAACACCATGAGGGTGGGCTTGCGGAGCAGGGCGCGGGCAATGCTGAGGCGCTGCTTTTCGCCGCCCGATACTTTCACGCCGCCCTCGCCGATGACGGAATCCAGGCCTTGCGGGGCACGGGCCAGCAGGGTGTCGGCGGCGGCTTGGCGCAGGGCCAGCAGGCATTCTTCGTCGGTTGCGTTGGGCGCCACAAAGCGCAGGTTTTCGCGGATGGTGCCGCTAAAAAGCTGCGTATCCTGGGTGACGAAGCCAATTTGTTCGCGCAGCTCGTCCAGGTCGATTTCCGAGCCGGGAATGCCGTTGTAGCGAATCTGGCCCGACAGGGGCGGGTAGAGGCCCACCAGCAACTTCACCAGCGTGGTTTTGCCAGAGCCCGAGGGGCCCACGAAGGCAATGGTTTCGCCCAGTTTGGTGGTGAAGCTGATGTTGGACAGCGCCGGGCCTTTGGCGGTGAGGTGCTTGAAGCTGACCTGGTCGAACGCCAGGTTGTCGATGTGGGCCACCGACTTGGGCTGGGCCGGTTTCACGTCCTTGGGCGTGTCGAGAATCTGCTGGAAGTTGCCCAGCGAAATCTCGGTTTCGCGGTAGATGCCGATGATGGCGCCCAGCTCCTGCAGCGGCCCAAAGATGGAGAACGAGTAGATAAAGAACGAGAAAAATTCACCTAGGCTAATGCGGTTCTGCACCAGCAGGTACAGCAACAGCAGCACGATGATGTTGCGCAGCAAGTTGACGAACGTGCCCTGCACAAAGCTCAGCGAGCGCAGGTAGCGCACTTTGCGCAGCTCCAGCTTCAGGATTTTGGTGGTGGTGGCGTTCAGGCGCTCGGTTTCCTGCTGGGCCAGGCCCAGGCTTTTGATGAGCTCGATGTTGCGCAGGCTCTCGGTGGTGGAGCCGGCCAGGGCCGTGGTCTCAGCCACAATGGTTTTCTGAATGACCTTGATGCGTTTGCTGAGGAAGTAGCTTAGAATGCCCAGCAGCGGAATGGTGAGGAAGTAGCCCAGGGCAATGGGCCAATACACCGTGATGGCATACCACATCACGAACACAATGCCCACCAGCGCCGTGAACAGCACGTTCACAAAGGCCTGAATGAGCTTCTCCACGTCGGTGCGCACCTTTTGCAGCTTGCCCAGGGTCTCGCCCGAGCGCTGGTCTTCGAACACTTGATAGGGCAGCTCCAGTGAGTGACGCAGGCCATCGGAATACATCTTGGCGCCCAGGCGCTGGGTGATAACGTTGACGTAGTAGTCCTGGAAGTTTTTGGCGATGCGTGACACCATGGCGGCGCCCAGCATGAGCCCGATATAAGGTATGGCTTCCCGGAAGAAAGGCCAGAACGGCACCACCCGTACCGACGCCGCCACGCTGGCTAGGCTGGCGCCTTTGGGCGTGAAGTGGTCGATGAGCTGGCGGAAGAAATACGGGTCGAGCAGCGAGAATACCTGGTTCACGGCGGCCAGCACGAGGGCGAGCGCCAGCAGCGGCCAGTAGTTGCGCAGGTAGCTATACAGAATTTTCATGTAACAAAGTAAACGCCCACGCTACAGGCGCGGGCAGTGAGTATCAACCCGGCTGTGGGCTAATGGTTCCGCCCCTGAGAGACGGATGAGGCGCGCGGTTGCTAGCGCATAATAGATGCGAGGCCGCCGCGCCTTGTAAAGCCTTCCACCAAAGTCTAAAGTTTCACTTGTTCGAAAGACCTGTCAACGTATGAAACGCACTACTTCTACTGGTTTAAAGTCGGCGGCAGCTATGCTTTTGGCGGTTGACTTGACTGCGCCGCTAGCGCACGCCGAAGGTTCCAAGAACCTAACACCGGGTACGGGCAACCGAGGCACGGCCACGGGGGTAAACAGTTTTGTGGGCTGCCTGCAGCACGACGACGGTGGCAACTCGGGCGAGTTTCTGAAGCCCGAAGCCAGCACGCTGGAGCGGCTGTATATTCACCTGGAACCCAATGAAACGCTGTATTAGGCGTTCGCCGGATAAACAGTGGCGTGACAAACACCCGCCTGCGGCTGCAGCTTAAACGCAACAACGGCAACCCCGCCAACACCACCACTACTTACTTGTTGGTCGATGGCGGGACGAATCCCAACAACGCCACGCTCGCTGCGGCTATTGGCCCCCGCTACCAAGGTGGCACCCCAGCCGGCGGCTACAACCCGCTGACCTACACCAATACCAGTGGCGCTGCTCAGGAAGTATGGATTGAGTTTGAGCAAGTGCAATTGACCGGCGGCGGAGGCAACCCGAACGTTATCAAAAGCAAGGCCTGGTACGACTGCTGGGACTTCACGGTGCGCAGCGCCACGGGCGAGAAGCCCGGCCGCCTGTATTCGTCGTCTTGGTCGTTTACGGGCGCCGGCTTCAACAATCAGTTTGCGACCACCTTCGCGCTGTACCCGCTGATTCCCGGCCCCAACTTCAACAACCAAAGCTTTTTCGTGAAGCAGGTGAGCTACGCGCGCATCAGACCGTTTGCCACCTTGCTTACGGCCAACAAGTTTGGCACCACCGTGGGCGGCACCGACTATAAGCTCAACCGCAAGAGCCAGCCGACCAGTGCGGCCACCCTGGGCTACGCCGAATACAAGATGTTCGTGAACGACCCGGACAACGCCATTTATCCGTCCACGACGCCGCCTAACTCGCCCACCATTACCACCACTTGCACGGGCACCGCGCCGAACCGGAGCACCGTTTTCAACCTGGCCATGGACCAGGCCGGATTTGGCCTCATTTTCATCGACGGCAACAACAACCAGACCTACGAAGCAGCTTTCGACCGCGTGCTCGAAAACCAAACCGTCGTTTCGACCACCGCCAACACCTTTGTGTGGTGTGGGACGGTACCACCGACACGGGCGCACGCGTGCCGGCCGGAACCATCAATCTGGTGTTCTTCAGCGGGGTAGGGCCGGTGAACTTCCCCCATGTACGACTGCGAAGCAGCCGATGCGGCCAGTATTTCGGTGCGTTCGATACGCCCCGGCAACAACAACGGATTCATCGACTTCCTGTTCTACGACGACACCAACCTGGACCCGGCTTTCTCGACGCCTAGCCGCAACCCCATCGGCAACAATACCGCCGCGGGAGCCCACAAGTGGGGCCAGGCCGGGGTGGAGACGGGCACCTTCTCAGGCGATACCAAAACCATCAATTCCTACGCCGTGGGCTTGCTGGCGCAGGGCCGGGTATTGAGTGTGGCTTACAACGGCAGCGGCTGCGTTCTGGTCGACCCCGTGGTACTCACGCAGCCGCTGCCCGTGGAGCTGACCTGGTTCGGGGCCGCCCTGCAAAAGGATGGCGTGCGCGTGAGCTGGGAAACGGCCACGGAGCGCAATTGCGACTACTTTGCCGTAGAGCGCAGCGCCGATGGCCGCGCCTTTGCGGAAATAACCCGGGTGGCCGGTAGCGGCACCACCAGCCAGCAGAAGCGCTACGTCACCCTCGACGCCGCGCCCCTGGCTGGCGTGTCGTACTACCGCCTGCGGCAAGTGGATGTCGACGGCACTGCGCATTACAGCCCGGTGGCCGTTGTGAACAACGCCGGCCGCGGGGTGGCCACGCTGTCTCCGAACCCAGCGACGACCGAGGTCAACATCCTCTTTGCCGAAGCCCTGACCGGCTCCGTCGATATTCAAATGACGGACGCGGCGGGCCGGGTGGTGTGGCGCGAGCACCGCGACCAGGCCGGCCCGGGCAGGCGGGCTCAGGCCAGCCGGGCCACGGGGCGGCGCAGCAGGTACACCACCACCAGCAAGGCCAGCAGCACCAGCGCCGGCACGCCTTTGGCAATGCCGCCGGGGATTTTAGTGGCGTGCACCCACACCGCGCCAATCATGATAATGATGAGGCCCAGCGCGGCCGGCCGCACCGTGCGCGGAATGAGCAAGCCGATGCCGCCCAGCAGTTCGGCCCCGCCAATGAGGTAGGCAAACCAGCCCGGGAAGCCCATGCTGCCAAACATTTTCACGGTGTCGGGGCCGTGGCTGAGCTTGTTGAAGCCCGACATGATGAAGGCCACGGCCAGCAAGGCTTGTAGAATCCAGGCGATGATGTTGCGTACGGAAGGGCTCATGGGGAGCGGGGGGAGAGGTGGAAAAAGCGGAGGTTGTGGCGTGCAAGGTAAGAAAACCCCGGAAACCCTCCGTTTTAATCTCAGCAGCGCAGAGAACAATCCCGCATAGGCTGAGTACTATTTCCGATGGGGCGTATCTTGGATTGCCCCTGCGGCCCTGCGCAGGGCACTATGTGAGCCGTGGGAGTTGTATTTGCCTGTGTGGCAGCGGCATGATGGCATTAAAGTATTCGGGCTTCACGGCCGTGCGGAACACGGAACCGGTGGGGAAAAATCGACCACACAAGCAATAAGTATCATTAATGTGAGTTCTATTTTCAGTATTTAACGGGGAAACAACCCGTAGTTCTATCGTAGGAGGGCAAAGTGGAGATTCCCAAATTTGTACTGAAGCACACGGCGTTCCGTTTGGCTGCTGGCAAATGCTTGTTGGACAGTAATAAAGGTGTAACCGATTTTTGTTATTTATTATGACCGTAGTCTACCACGAACAACTGCCCGAAAGCTATTTGCTGATTCTGGCTCCTGGGCGGGCCGACGAGCCAGAAGTGGCCCTGGCCCACTGGTTGAACTGTGCCCGGAGCAGCGGCAAGCCCGCCGTGTGGGTCGACTGCGGCATGCTCAACTCCCTGTCGGACGAGGCCGCCCAACTGCTGTGGGACTCCCACTACCGCCTGCAGGAAAAACACGCCCAGCTGGTGCTGGTGCACGTGCCCGAGCGCGTGCGAAAAGAACTGCTCGAGCGCGAGCTAGGCCCCGCCCCCTGCATTGTGCCCACGCTGCTCGACGCCGCCCGCCAAACCCACTGGAGCGACTGGAACATGGTGGCCTAGCCCCGCCCCAGCCCGCCCGGCTTGCTGGCCTGCAACCCCGGCCCTTGAAGTTGCCTCTATGCCCACGCCTCTCTCCCCATAGCTATGTCTACCTACTCCTTCGAGCCCATCCCGGAAGATTTGTCCCCGGACCAGCGCCTGCACTGGAAACGCCGCCAGCTCACGGCCCAAAACACGCTGGAAATCCAAGCCATGGCCGGCACCGTGGCCAATTCTGAAACCATCGACTGTTTCCGCCGCTACGTGCGCGGCGAAATCAGCCTGGGCCAAGCCATCGAGCAAGCCCGCCGGCAGCTGGCCCAGGAGCACGCCAGCTTCCGGCAGCACCTCAACCGCCGCAACATGATTTGAGCGAGTAAGCAGCCCGAGTGCCCCGACATTTCTTTCGGCTCGCGTTGAACCAGTCGCAGGCATTGGTTCTGTCGGGCCGAAATGAAATGTCGGGGCACTCGGGCGCAGCGGCGCAGACTTGCTCGGAAGCCGCCACCTCCCCGGGCTAGTCCTCGGTGTTGCGCACCGTGGAGCTGTTGCTGCCGCCGCCGTTCAGTAGGAACTCGCGCAGGCGGTTGATGTGCTTTTTCATCTCCTCAATTCGCTCTTCCTGCTGCACGGAGTAGGGGCCTTCGCCGCGCGCGGCCATGCTGCTGAGCAGGTTTTTGCGCTCTTCCATCATGCGCAGGGCCACCCACAGGGTTTCTTCGAGCGAGTGTTGGGCGCTGCGCAGCAGGGCGTCGGCCGTGAAGGCGTGGCCGGTGTGGCAGCGAAAGCGCAGCAGCTTGCCCTCGTTCACCTCGAACAGGCTGCCGCCGCAGTCGGGGCAGGTGAGGGGCACGGGGTGCGCAATACGGGTGACTTCTTCGGTGGTTCCCACAACTCTTTCCGCAATGGCGGCCTCCTGCTTTAAGTCTTCCGGAATGTCCATTTTTCGCTCGGGCAACGGCTTCCGAGTGATTTCTTCCAGCAAGGCGCCCATCTGGTCGAGCGGCACCACGTAGTCCACGTCCACGTTGCGCAGCGCGGTTTCGGGCATGCTGGGGTACTCGGCGTCGTGCGGGTCTTGCACCACGGCCACGCCGCCGCAGCGCTTAATGAATTCGAGGCCGGCCGTGCCGTCGTGCAGCATGCCGGTGAGCACCACGCCCACCGTGCGCGCGCCGTAGGCCACGGCCGCCGACCGAAACAGGGCGTCGGCGGCGGGCCGGAAGTGGTTTTCGCGCGGGCCCTTGGTCACGAGCAGGTAGGGCGCGCTGCCGTCTTTGGCCAGCAGGTGGCGGTCGGGCGGGGCCAGGTAAAGGGTGCCGCTTTCCAGCACGTCGCCGTCAGTGGGCAGGCGGCAGTGCAGCGGCGTGTGGCGGGCCAGGCGGGCAACGAGGTGCTGGCCGTCGGAGTCGGGCGCGAAGTGCTGGACCACCAACACGGCCGCGGGCAGCGTGGCGGGGAGCTGGGCAACGAGTTGCACCAGGGCCGGCATGCCGCCGGCAGAAGTGCCAATGACGATGAGGTGCGAGGGGGCGGACATTAAATGAAAGGAAGCGTTTTCTTTTCTACGCTAAATTAGGAAAGCCGGGCAAGCGCGGCGGGATTTTGCGGTAAATTTGTTTCGGGCGACTCGCTGGCCGTACGGCCTCCTGCTGGCGAATAAGGCAACGTTCGTTGTGCTCGTTGCCCGGTTTTGTCCTTCGCCCTGCCCTCACTCTCCTTATGACTCCCAACGACTTTTCGTCGCCCACCGACGAGCCGGCCATTGTGCTGACGCCGCCCGAAGAACTGCCCCGCGACGCCGACGAGCCGCTGACGCCGGCGCTGCTGCGCGAGGCCGGCCGGCCCGAAAATTCGTCGGCCGCCACGTTTCCGCTGGTGGGGCTGGGCGGGTCGGCGGGGTCGCTGTCGGCCTTCGAACGGTTTTTCCTCACCATGCCGCCCGACAGCGGCATGGCCTTCGTGGTGGTGACGCACCTGCTGCCCGACCAAGACTCGGAGCTGGCCCACGTGCTGCAGCAGTTCACCAAGATGCCGGTGCAGGAAGCCACCGACGGCCTGCGCGTGCACCCCAACCACGTGTACGTCATCCCGCCGAACCGCGACATGAGCATCCTGCACGGCACGCTGCTGCTGTTTGCGCCCACCCAGCCGCCGGGCCGCCGCCTGCCCATCGACTTCTTTTTTCAGAGCCTGGCCAAGGACGCGCGCGACCGCGCCGTGTGCATCATCTGCTCGGGGCTGGGCGCCGACGGCAGCCTGGGCCTGAAAATGGTGATGGAAAACTTCGGCATGGTGATGGTGCAGGACCCCGACACCGCCGAGTTTGACTCGATGCCGCGCGCCGCGCTGGCCACCGAGTTTGTGGACTACGTGCTGCCCGCCGAGCAGCTGCCCACCAAACTGGTGGAGTACGTGCGCCACCCCCACGCCCGCCCCCGCCGCGAGGAGCCCGAAAGCGCCGCCAAGCCCGCCCACGCCCTCCAAAAGATATTTCTGCTCATTCGGGCCCAAACCGGGCACGACTTCAGCTTCTACAAGCGCAACACCGTGTTTCGGCGCATCGAGCGCCGCATGAACTCGCACCAAATTCAGGAATTCACGCACTACGTGCGGTTTTTGCAGGAAAACCCGGCCGAAGTGGACGCCCTGTTCAAGGAGCTGCTGATTGGGGTGACCAAGTTTTTTCGCGACCGGGAGGCATTTGACCACCTCAAGGCGCGGATGCTGCCCCTCATGCGCCAGAAGCCCGCCGACAGCACCGTCCGGGTGTGGGCGCCGGGCAGCTCCACCGGCGAAGAGGCCTACAGCCTGGCCATGACCCTGCTCGAATGCCTCGACGGCGTGGAGCGCAGCAAGTACCTCAAGCTGCAGATTTTTGCCACCGACATCAACCCCGACGGCATCGAGTTTGCCCGCGCGGGGCTGTACCCGGCCAACATCGAGCCCGACGTGACGCCCGAGCGCCTGCGCCGCTTCTTCGTCAAGAGCGAGGAGGGCTACCGCGTGAAGAAAGACGTGCGCGACACGGTGGTGTTTGCCGTGCACGACCTGAACAAGGACGCGCCCTTCACCCGCCTCGACCTGCTGGTGTGCCGCAACCTGCTCATCTACCTGAGCGCCGAGCTGCAGCGCAACCTCATTCCCGTGTTTCACTACGCCCTCGTTCCCAACGGCCTGCTGTTTTTGGGGCCCAGCGAGAACCTCACCGGCTTTCAGGACCTGTTTCAGACCCTGGACGTGAAATGGAAGATTTCGCGCCGCACCGACACCCCGGCCTCGGTCACCCGCCTGGCCAGCTTTCCCTTCACCCTGGCCCGGCAGCACGCCTCGCCCGCCCCCGCCCCCGCTCCCGGCTCCATGACCCCCCATTCTTCCCGCAAAGAAAGTGCCTTTGCTGCCCTGGTGCAGCGCGTGCTGCTGCGCCAGTACACGCCGCCCGCCGTGGTCATCAACCCCAAGGGCGAAATCCTGTACGTGAACGGCCGCACCGGCCGCTACCTGGAGCCCGCCCCCGGCCTGGGCAGCATGAACGTGTTTGACATGGCCCGCGAAGAGCTGAACTACGAGCTGAGCCAGGCCGTGCACAAAGCCGCCACCACCCGCGAGGAAGTGGTGACCGACAACGTGAAGCTGCGCCTCGACGCCGGCGTGCAGCTGGTGCGCGTGACGGTGCGCGTGCTGGAGGAAAGCGAGCAGCTTTCGGGCCTGCTGCTGGTGGTGTTTGAAGAGCAGCCCACGCCCCGCAAGGTGCGCCTGGGCAAGGCCACCCTGGCCTCCGACGCCGGGGAAGGTGCCCAGATTCAGGCCCTGGAAAAGGAGCTGCAGTACACCAAGCACCGCCTCCAAACCACCATTGAGGAAATGGAGAGCAGCGTGGAGGAGCTGAAAAGCACCAACGAAGAGCTGCAAAGCGCCAACGAGGAGCTGCAAAGCACCAACGAGGAGGCCATGACCAACAAGGAGGAAATGCAGAGCCTGAATGAGGAGCTGATGACCCTGAACATGCAGTACCTCAGCAAAACCGAGGAGCTGGGCCAGGCCGCCAACGACATGAAGAACCTGCTCGACGCCACGGAAATTGCCACCATCTTCCTCGACAACGACATGGTGATAAAGCGCTTCACGCCGCCGGTGCACCGCATCATCTCGCTGATGCCCGCCGACGTGGGCCGCCCCATCACGCACTTTGCCAGCACGCTGCGTCACGAAACCATGGCCCAGGACGTGCAGCACGTGCTCGACCGCCTGGTGACCGTGGAGGCCAACATCCAAACCACCGGGGGCGAGTGGTACGCCATGCGCATCCTGCCCTACCGCACCCTCGACAACTACATCAGCGGGGCCGTCATCACCTTCACCGACATCACCGGCCTCAAGAACCTGGAAGCCGAGCTCGAAGCCAGCCGCCGCCTGGCCGAGTCCATTGTGGAAACCGTGCGCGAGCCCCTGCTCGTGCTCGACCGCCGGCTGCGGGTGGTGGCCATCAGCCGCGCGTTTGCCGTGACGTTTGGCCTCGACGCCGCCGCCGTGAAAGGCCAGGCCCTCGACGAGCTCGACGGCGGGCTGTGGCGCCAGCCGGACCTACGCCAGCAGCTCGACGGCCTGCTGGACAACGCCGGCGCGTCGTTCGACGACTTCCGCTTCGTGGCCGACTTTCCCGGCGGCCGGCGCGAGCTGCTCGTCTACGGCCGGTGCATCACCCGCGACGGCGAGGCCACCGGCCGCTTCCTGTTGGGCCTGCGCGACGCCACCGGGGCCAGCTAGGCCGGGCCGGCTTAGGCGCGGCCCTCGGCCTCGTCGAGGGCGCTGCGCACGTCGGCCCAGGTGATTTCGCCGGCTACGTAGCGGGCGTGGAGCTGCCGGCCGCAGGTAGCAACCTTGGTGCGCAGGCGCGGAAACACGACCAGCATTTGCCGGAACACGCGCTCGCGCTGCTGGGGTGTCTGGGCATAAGCGCCGAATCGGGGGTCGTAGGGCATGGCGGTGGTGCGGGCTTGGGGTGAAAAGCTCTGCAAATTTCGGAAGCAGGAAGACCGCAAGGAACCGGCCAAATACGGGTTTTGGGCGGGGTAGAAATACGGGTTTTGGGGGTGAGGTGCGTGCTGGTGGGGCCTCACCCTCCGCCCCCTCTCCGATGGAGAGGGGGAGCCGAACAATTCTTTTCTCCCCCCAACTTTGGATGCTGGTAACGGCCACTCCCGCCGCCGTTCCGCGCCCCGATAGAGGGGAACTGAAGGGAGGCCCTACCCGCCCCCTGTCTCCTGGCTACTTTCGCGCTCATGGACGAACTACCCGACCACGTTTTCACGGCCGACAAGCGCCTCTACGGCAAGCTTGGGTTGGGCCTGCGCGCCCGCGGCATGCGCCACGAGCCCACCGAAGCCGAAAATGCGCTTTGGCAGGCACTGCGCGGCGGCAGGGTGGGGGCCAAGTTCCGCCGCCAACACCCTATCCACCGCTACATCGTGGACTTTGTCTGCATCGGGGCCAAGCTGGTGGTAGAAGCCGACGGTGGCGCCCACCTCGACCCCGAGCAGCGCGACTACGACGCCGGCCGCTCGGCCTTGCTGGCGGAAATGGGCTTTCGGGTGCTGCGCTTTGCCAACGAGCGGGTGCTGGGGGAGCTGGATGCGGTAGTGGAGGAGATACAAGCGGCGTTGAAAGACAGGCGTTGAAAGACAGGTGACGGGGGCGCGCCAGGCGGGGCCTCAGCGTGCTGGTGGGGGCCTCACCCCCCCGGCCCCCTCTCCGATGGAGAGGGGGAGCCAAGCGACGCCCCTACATTCGCGTCACCAAAAACCAAAG
>NZ_DASVSI010000118.1:0-12204 GCF_036388155.1 Hymenobacter sp.
CATGGGGGAAAAGCGGTCGGTCAGCAATTTCCTGCGCATTCACCGCTCCTTCATCGTGGCCCTGGACAAGATTCGGACCTACAGCGCCCGCCACATCGAAATTGCCCAGCAAGAGCTGCCCATCGGCCCGCTGTTCCGCCCCCGGGTAGAGGAGGTGCTGGGCTAAAGCGTCAGCCAGAACGGCATTGCAGGGCTCCGGCGTTGCCACGCCCAACTGCTTGCTTATGTGCGCTTCCGGGCCCACGAGCGCCCCTGTACCAAAGTAAGAGCTTGACCGCACTACTCTCCAGGTAATATTATCTGGTTCGAGCAATAAGATTTTGGCCATAGCGGGGTAGTGAGTACGGCTTGATTTTGAGAACAAAAGCTTAGGCCCACGGTTCAGTACGAGCAATTCGGCAAGTGACTCGGGATAAGCTAAACACTATCCTTTGCTAGGTGCTGGCGTAGAGAGAACTGATGACTCACGCTACGCCTGCCCGCTTCCTCGGCTCCCACGAGGCCATTGCTACTTTTCCTTTTTCCCCGGCTAGCACCGCGCCACGTCGCGGACGCCACGCGCAGCTGCTGCAGCGGCAGTTACCGCCGCCGCGCGCGGCCCTGCGGGCAAGCGTTATCATTCCCGCCAAAAACGAAGTAGCCAACCTGCCCGCCACACTTGCAGCTTTAGCCGCCCAAGTCGATGCCGACGGACGCCCCTTGCCGCCCGACAGCTTTGAGGTAATTGTGCTGGCCAACAACTGCACCGACGCCACCGCGGCCTTGGTGCGCCGGCAAGCGCGGCGTTTCCCCCAGCTGGTGCTGCACGTGGCCGAATTGTGCTTGCCTGCCACCAAAGCCCACGTGGGCTGCGCGCGCCGCCTGCTCATGGACGAAGCCTGCGCCCGGCTGGAACTGATGGGCTGTCCCGGCGGCGTGGTTGCCAGCACCGACGCCGACACCTACGTGGCGCCCACTTGGCTGGCCGCCATTCAGGCCGAAATTGCGGCCGGGGCCGATGCCGTGGGCGGCCGCATCCTCACCGAAATGGCGGGCGCCGCCCTTTTGCCGCTGCGCCGCATTCAGGTGCGCGACGCAGCGTACGGCCAACTCTGCGCGCGGCTGGAAGACCTGCTTGACCCCGCGCTGGCCGACCCGTGGCCGCGGCACCACCAGCACTTTGGGGCCAGTTTGGCCCTCACCGTTCGGGCCTACCGCAAGGTGGGCGGACTGCCCGAAGTCCGTTTCCTGGAAGACGAAGCCCTGTGCCAGGCCCTGCGCCGGCTCGATTTGACGGTGCGCCACAGCCCCTTGGTGCAAGTGCTCACCTCGGCCCGCCGGCAGGGCCGCGTGGAGGTGGGCCTTTCCTGGCAGTTGCGCGAATGGCTGCACATGAGCCGCCAGCAGCGCGAGCCGCACGTGGACAACCCCGCCCAACTGGCCACGCTGTGGCAAGCGCGGCGCCAGCTGCGGGCGTACTGGAACAGCCATCCGGTGCTCACGCACCCGGCGCTGGCGGCCGGGCTGGGCGTGCGGGCCGGCGCGCTGCTGGCCCGCACCCAAACGGCGGCCACGTTCGGGAAACTCTGGGAATGGGCGCTTCGGCAGAGCCGGAACACCGCCGTGGATGTCCTGCCCTTGTCGTTGGCCTTGTTGGCGCTGCCGCGGCTAATCAAGCATTACGAGTTTATAGCCAATGATTTGGCCTTAATCAGCGTCTCTCCAGCAAGTCAAGCCGATAGTTTTCGTGCCGTTGCTTAGCTACATGAAGCAATGGTGCTTGTTCCTCCGGGGCTGTTTTGGCAAGGAAAAACTCGTGCACGTCGTCGCCGGTCAGGGGGTAGTCGTGGACGGGCGGCGTCCAGTGCACCAAGAGTAGCTGGCCACCGGGCCGCAGGGCGCCAATGAGCCGGCCGGCCGCACGGCCCAAGTCAGCAGCCGACCAATAATAACCCACTTCCGACACCACTATCAAATCGAATAATTGGCTGGGAAACTCCTCCGGCACGTGCATCAGCTGCAAGTCAACCTGCGGCAGGTTGGCGCACCGGGTCCGGGCTTGGGTCAGGGCGGCTTCACTCACGTCCACGGCCAGCAGGTGGCCGCAGCGCAGCGCCAATTGCGCCGTGAGCACCCCCAGCGAACAGCCTATTTCAAAAGCTTCCGCGTAGTGCAGCCGAGGCAGCGCGGCCAGCGTGGCGGCGTATTTCTCCCGTTCGTAGGGGCTGGTTTCGAAATTCCAGGGGTCGCGGTTGGCTTGGTACACCTGGTCGAAATAATCCGAGCGTAGCGTGTGGGGCTGGTTCTCGTTCATGTTGTTACTGCTTCGAAAAAGACTTCGTACGGCGTTTCGAAATGGGCCAGCATTTCCGCCGAAAGCAAAAAGCCGGAAGGGTCGTCGGTGAATATGCCGGGCGCTACCTGCGAGCGGTGGGCCGCAACGGCGCGCAGCTTCTGGCCCAGTCCCGCTTCGATGTTTACCCGAAAGCCCTGCACGCCGTCGGCGGCGGTGGGCAAGTCCTCTAGCTCGGCGCGCTCCCAGGTCCACACCACGTACTCGAGCCGGCGCGGCGGCTGCGGCATGGCCAGTAGCGCGGCTTGCACCAGCCGGCTGGTGGCGCGGTGGTCGGGGTGGGGGTCGCGCCGCCAGGGCACCAGCACCGTGGCCGCCTGTTGCTCTTCCAGAAACGCCCGCAGCCGTTTCACTGCTGAGCTAAAGCCGGGCTCATCAGTTGTGGCGGGCACCTGGCCGTCGGGCAGGCCCAGGAGCAGCGACTCGGCGCCGTCGCAGCCGAGCAGGGTGAGCGCGTGGCGAAACTCCGCTTCGCGCACGGCTTGCCGCGCTGCCGCCGAAAACAGCTTGGAGGCGGGGTGCGACATGCTGCCATCGCTCACCAGCACTGCAGCCACTGGCAGGGCCTCGCGTCGCAATAGGGCCAGCAGCCCGCCACAGCCCAGCGCTTCATCGTCGGGGTGCGGTGCCACAATTACTGTGGAACCCAAGCCCGCGGCAAAGCTGGCTGGGCGCAACGGGTATTCAGCAAAAGGAAGGGTGTTTTCGGCCAACGTGCAGCGGCTTTGGTACGGGCCTAGTTGATGAAGTTGTGGCCCTCCAGCACAAACCGGCCGGCATCGGCTACGGCGCCGTCGGGCGCGGGCTGGCGGAGGTAGTGGGTCAAGTCGCGGTGCAGCCGCTCGAAGGCCAGGGGCTGGAGCAGGCCCCGGGCGCCCACGCTGCGCTCGGCCAGCTGCAGCATGTCGAGGCAAATTTTTTCGATGGCCGTCCGCATCATGTTGGCATAGGCCACGGTGGCTTCGGCTTCGGTAGGGGCACTTGCGCCGGGGCGGGCGGCGTGTGCGGCCGCGCCGCGTACCCACTGGTGGCCGCTTTCCAGGGCAATGGCCATTTCGCCGAGCCGCTGGCGCTGGTAGGGGTCATCGGTGCGGCCCAGGCCGCGCAGAAAGTTGCGCGTTTCTTCAAAAACCGCTTCGGCCCCGCCCAGCTGCACGGCGGCAAACCGAATGGCTCCGCCGCTGAACGCCGGCTGGCGGTAATAGTCGTTGGGTGCCCCAACCAAGTCCTCGGGCCCAATTTCCAACCCGGTCAAATCGGCGCGGAAGCTCGCCGTGGCCCGCATGCCCAACGGCCGCCAAAACGAGCGGTCGAGCAGCGGGGGCTGGCGGTCGGCTGGCAGCACAAACATCTGCCAACCCTGTCCGTTCGGTAGCGCTCCGGTGATGAGCGGCCGCGCCAAGTGCCCCGCCCCCGAGGCAAACGTTTTGGCGCCGCGCAGGCGGTAGCGGCCCGTGGGCAATAACTCCAGGTGCACGCCATCGGCCGGAATTTCGGTGTTCCACACCCCAAATAGGCGGCCGGCGCGGGCATCGGCCGCGTAGCGCGCCACCTGCGTAGCGCTGCCCAACTGCTGAATAAGCAAAAGCGCATTTATGTGCCCTTCGTATACGCGCCCCACCGCCAAGTTTCCCCGCCCAACGTGTTGCAGCGTGCGCAGCAGGGGCAAGGTAGCAGCAGAGGTATTCAGCCCGGCCCCACCAACCATAGCGGGTAAGGCCGCTGTCAGCAAGCCGACTGCGTGCAACCACTCGAATTCCTTGGTCGGGAACGAGCCCACCACGTCGGTTTCGCCGGCTTGAGCAAACAGCCGCGGGGCGAGCCGAATGGCTGCCGCTTCGGCCTGGGCCGGAGTGGCCACGGCGTGCAGCTTGGGCGGTGCTGCCGGCTCGGCCGTAGGTTCGGCTGGCTCGGCGCTAGCGCGAGGTAGGAAATCCAGGGACATGACGTTGCGGAAAGGTGGGAGGAGGAATAAGCTATACCGTTAAAACCGCTCCATTGTTCAGGTAAAGCCGTATTGACGAGGTTAACCGAAGGGGGGTAACAATTCGGTAACATGAGCGCCCGACACTCGCCGGGCGGCCGCCGTACCTTCGCGGCGGCAATTGTGCCCACCTAATTCTGTTCGTTTATGTCGTCTCGCCCCATTCGCGCCGCGTTGCTTTCCGTGTATCACAAAGACCGGCTTGCGCCCCTTGTGCAAGTGTTGCGGCAACACGGCGTGACGCTGTACTCCACCGGCGGCACCCAGAAATTTCTTGAAGAAGAAGGCGCCGCCGTGACCGCCGTGGAAGACCTGACGGGCTTTCCCGAAGTGTTCGGAGGGCGCGTAAAAACCCTGCATCCCAAGGTGTTTGGCGGAATCCTGCACCGGCGCCACGACGAGGGCGACCTGGCCCAGGCCGAGCAGCACGGCATCCCGCCCATCGATTTGGTGGTGGTCGACCTCTATCCCTTCGAGGAAACCGTGGCCAGCGGCGCCGAGGAAGCCGACGTCATCGAGAAAATTGACATCGGCGGCATTTCCCTGCTGCGCGCCGCCGCCAAAAACTACCGCGACGTGCTGGTAATCAGCAGCCGCGACCAGTACGCCGCCGTCACGGAGCTGCTCACTGTCAAAAACGGCAGCACCGACCTGGAAGACCGCCGCCACTACGCCGCCGCGGCTTTCGCCACGACTTCGCACTACGATACCGAAATTTTTGGCTACCTCAGCCAGCACACAGAAGTAGCCGGCACCGCGCTGCGCATCAGCGCTCAGCCCGCTACCCCCTTGCGCTACGGCGAGAACCCCCACCAAGCCGGCACCTTCTACGGCGACTTGTCGGCCCTGTTCGACCAGCTGCACGGCAAGCAGCTTAGCTACAACAATCTGGTGGACGTGGACGCCGCCGTGGCCCTGATGGCTGAGTTTGTCCAGGGCGAGCCCGCCTGCGCAATTCTTAAGCACACCAATGCCTGCGGCGTGGCCCAAGCGTCCACCCTGCGCGACGCCTACGTCAACGCCCTGAGCTGCGACCCAACCTCGGCGTTTGGTGGCGTTATCATCGTCAACAAGGAAGTAGACGCTGCCACGGCGGCGGAATTGAACCAGCTATTCTTCGAGGTGCTGATTGCCCCTGGATTCGCCGCCGACGCCTTGCCGGTGCTCCAGAGCAAGAAAAACCGTATTCTGCTGCTGCAAAAGCCAGTCGAGTTTCCCAAAAAGCAAGTGAAAACGCTGCTCAACGGCATCATCGAGCAGGACGCCGACCTCCAGAGCGAAGGCCCCAACGATTTCCGGACCGTCACGCAGTCGGCGCCCACCGACGCGGAGGTAGCCGCCCTGGAGTTTGCCGGCAAAATTTGCAAACACACCAAAAGCAACACCATCGTGCTGGCCCGCGCCGGCCAGTTGCTCGCCTCGGGCGTCGGCCAAACTTCCCGCGTCGATGCCCTGCGCCAAGCCATCGAGAAAGCCCGCGCCTTCGGCTTCGATTTGCACGGCGCCGTGATGGCCTCCGATGCCTTCTTCCCCTTCCCTGATTGCGTAGAGATTGCCGGGGCAGCCGGCATTCGGGCCGTGGTGCAGCCCGGCGGCTCCATCAAAGACGCCGACAGCATCCGGGCCTGCGACGAGCTGGGCATGGCCATGGTGCTCACGGGCGTACGCCACTTCAAGCACTAGGCCAGTTATTGAAAGGCGGAGGTTAGCTGTAGCGCGAACTTTGTAGTTCGCGTGCCCGCGCCGTTAAAACCGTTCGAAAGTATCCGCTGGGCACGCGAACTACAAAGTTCGCGCTACTGTACACGGCCTCCGAATTTGCTCCAAGCTTTCGGCCCGGCTGCCTTCTGTTAGTGCGAGGTCGAAGACCGTGGCAGTCGCTCTGTAAGTACCTGGCACTTGAATGATATGAAAAGCCCCGGCACTGCGCAGTGCCGGGGCTTTTTGGTAAAAAAGCTTTATCAATTTAGACAGATGCTCGGCGAGACTGGGGCGAATTGATTCGGTTCCGCCCCGCAGTGGCAAAGGGCAGCCGGCCCGGAAGTTATGCTTAACCTCCGCCGAAACCTTCCGTACCTTTGCCCATTATTCTGCTCAGCCCACTACTTGGGCTCCGCCTTATTGCAGCTAACTCAATGGGTTTCTTTAATTTCACCAGCGACATCGCCATCGACTTGGGCACGGCCAATACGCTAATCATCCACAACGACAAAATCGTGGTGGACGAGCCGAGCATCATCGCCAAAGACCGCACGACCAACAAAGTCATCGCCGTGGGCCGCCAGGCTCAGCAGATGCACGAGAAAACGCACGACAACATTCGCACCATCCGTCCGCTCAAAGATGGGGTGATTGCCGACTTCCATGCCGCCGAGGAAATGATTAAGGGCATGATTAAGATGATTGACACGCGCAACCGGTTGTTTCAGCCCTCGCACCGCATGGTCATCTGCATCCCGTCGGGCATTACGGAGGTGGAGAAACGTGCCGTTCGTGACTCGGCCGAGCACGCCGGCGCCAAGGAAGTGTGGATGATTCAGGAGCCCATGGCCGCCGCCATCGGCATTGGCATCGACGTGGAGCAGCCCATTGGCTCCATGATTATTGACATCGGAGGCGGCACCACCGAAATCGCCGTCATCGCGCTTTCGGGCATTGTGTGCGACCAGTCCATCAAAACGGCCGGCGACGTCTTCAACCAGGACATTCTCGACTACATGCGCCGGCAGCATAACCTGCTCATTGGCGAGCGGTCGGCCGAGCGCATCAAAATTGAAGTGGGCGCCGCCCTCACCGAACTCGACGTGATTCCGCCCGACCACGAAGTGCGTGGCCGCGACCTAATGACTGGCATTCCGAAGGTTATTAAAGTCACGTTCTCGGAAATCGCCATTGCCCTCGACAAGTCAGTGGCCAAAATCGAGGAAGCCGTGCTGAAGGCCCTCGAAATCTCGCCGCCCGAGCTGTCGGCCGACATCTACGAAAACGGCATTCACCTCACCGGCGGCGGGGCGCTGCTGCGCGGCTTGGACAAGCGCTTGGCCGCCAAAACCAAGCTGCCCATCCACATTGCCGAAGACCCGCTGCGCGCCGTGGTGCGCGGCACGGGCAAGGCCATTAAGGACATTAAAGCCTTCAGAGGCGTTCTGCTCACTTAAGTTGTATGAGCGATGAAGCATGAGGAAGGAGGAATTGCCAGCAGGTAGTTCTTCCTTCCTCATGCTTCATTCTTACTTAAAAGAAACCCCGTGCGGAATTTATTTCTTTTCCTGTTTCGCCTTCGCGGGGTGCTGGTGTTTGGCTTGTTGGAAGTAATTAGTTTGTATTTGTACGTCACCAACAATTCTTACCAGCGAGCGGCTTTCTTCAGTTCGGCGAATGCTTACGCCGGAGTAGTGCTGGAGCGCCGTTCGCAGATAATCGATTACTTCCACCTGGCGGAAATGAACCAGCAGCTGGCTGTCGAAAACGCCAGCCTGCGCCAGCAGCTGTACCCGCCCGACACCGTCGACCGCGAAGCCGATTCGGTGGCCGTGCCCCCGGACCGCGCCGATTCGCTGAAGCGGGTGCGCTACCAGCCGCCCGCAGCCCGGCCCGATACAATACTGCTCGGCCAGCAGCGCATTGCCGCCCGCGACCCAAGTTATCCACTTATTCCGGCCCGAGTTATCAACAATACGCTTCGCGATGTGGATAACTACCTCACGTTGAACGTAGGCAGCGCCAACGGCGTGCGGCCGGGCTTGGGCGTTGTGGCCGCCAATGGCGTGGTGGGCCGCGTGAAAGTGGTGAGTGCGCACTACGCCACGGTGACCAGCTTGCTGCATTCCAAGACCAGCATTGCCTCCAAAATCAAGCGCGACGGCACGTTTGGCACCATTCGCTGGCTGGGCGACGACCCCACCCACGCCTCGCTCGAGAACGTGCTGCGCGAAACCCGCCTGGTGAAGGGCGACACCGTGGTGACGTCGGGCTACAACGCCGTTTTCCCCGAAGGCATTTTCATCGGCACAATTGACTCGTTTGTGAAAGAGCCCGACAAAAATTTCTGGACTGTGCGGGTGCGGCTGAACGTCAATTTTGCCAACCTCAACTACGTGTACGTGGTGACCCCCCGGCCCCAGGCCGAGCGCGACACCGTGGAAGTGCGGGCGGGCGCAAAGCCGAAGGGAGGGACGCGGCCATGAGCAGTGCGCGTTTCTTAGTGGTTCAGCTGCTGCGCTTTGCGATGTACGCGGGCGTGCACGTGCTCCTGATTAGCCGGCTGGTGCTGTTCGATTTGGGCTGGTGCTTTTTTTACCTGGGCTTTCTGTTGTTTCTGCCCATTTCCACGTCCATCGTGGTGCAGCTGCTGCTGTCCTTCGCCATGGGCCTGACCATTGACATCTTCTACGACACCGGTGGGCTGCACGCGGCGGCGGCCGTGCTGCTGGGGTTTGTGCGCCCGTGGGTGCTGCGCCTGCTCACGCCGCGCGACGGTTACGACAGCTCCGACACCGTGAACGTGCACCAGATGGGCTGGCAGTGGTTTGGCGTATACATGTCGTTGCTGGTGCTGCTGCACCACGCGGCGTTCTTCCTGCTGGAGCTGGGCAGCTTCCGCCACATCGGCCTCACGCTGGGCAAAATGCTGGTGAGTGCACTCTTTACCAGCCTCGCGCTGTTGATTGTGCAGCTGTTGTTCTTTCCGGTCCGGCGGGGGCGGAATTAGTGATAAATTGTTAGGGGTCAGTGATAAATGAATGGTGACGTGCTGAAAATAAAAATCATCTGAATTTGCGATTTGAATTGTTCGCCTCTTTCAATGCCTACAAGCTGTCAAGAAGGAATACGTATTGGCGAAACAATTGCTGCGCTGCGAAACCTCGGTGGGCAGCAGATTAGAGAAGCCGGGCACGCCGAAAGCAAAGCCGATTTTATCCACAAAACGGCTGTGGCTCAAAAGGAAATCAACGAAACAATGTGCCGGTTGGAGTTACTGGCCGCTACGGATTATCTCACGGTTAATGAAGCAGAAAGTTTGCGCACAGATGCAGTCGAACTCCTAAACATGCTGACTAGCACCATCAAAACCGCCAAAGCAAACCTCAAGGCTCATTAACCATTAACCGCTAATCATTAACCGTTAAAATGCAGTACCTGGAAGGCCGCAAATACGTGGTGCAAGGCATCTTTTTGGTGGTTGTCCTCATTTTTCTTGCCCGCCTGTTTTTCATGCAGGTGCTGGACGGTACGTACAAGCTCGCGGCCGACAAAAACACCCTGCAGCGCCTCGTGCAGATTCCGTACCGCGGCCTGATTTACGACCGCAAAGACCAGCTGCTGGTGCAAAACACCCCCGTGTATGACCTGGTGGTGGTGCCGCGCGAGGTGAAGCAGCTCGACAGCGCCCGCTTTTGCCAGCTCTTGCAAATCCCCATCGAAGGCCTGCGGTCGAGTTTGGTGGCAGCGAAGAAGTACTCCCGCAACAAGCCGTCGCCGGTGGTGCAGAACCTGACCACACCTGATTTGGCCGCCATTCAGGACAACCTAATGGACTTTCCGGGCTTTCGCATCGAGCCACGCATGGCCCGCGCCTACCGCACGCCCAACCTGGCCCACGCTTTGGGGTACGTAGGCGCCATCACGCCCGCTTTCTTGGAAAAGCCGAAATACGCCAAGTATCGCCCCGGCGAGAACATCGGCATTTCGGGACTGGAGTCGTATTACGAGCCGATTCTGATGGGCCGGCGCGGCGTGCAGTACAAGATGGTGAACGTGCGCGGCATCGAAAAAGGCAAGTTCCGCGACGGCGAATTCGACACGCTCTCCGTGGCTGGACAAGACCTGCACCTGAGCATCGATTTGGAGTTGCAGGCCTACGCTGAAAAGTTGCTGGCCGGCCGGCGCGGTTCCGTGGTGGCCATCGAACCCAAAACGGGCGAAATCCTGGCCTTCGTGTCGGTACCCAACTACGACCCGCAGCAGCTGACGGGCAAAGGCTCGGGCAACCGGTACATGGACCTGCTCAATAACCCTGACCGACCGTTGTTCAACCGCCCGTTGATGGCCACGTACCCGCCGGGCTCGGTCTTTAAGCTGGTGAACGAGCTGGTGGCGCTGCAGCTGGGCGTGGTGTCGCCCAACACGCCGTTCGACTGCAACCAGAAGCTGGTGCGCTGCACCCACCGCCACGAGCCGCCGCGCAACGTGAGCATCGCCATCAAGCAGAGCTGCAACCCGTATTTCTACCAGGTGATGCGGGCCGCCGTGGTGCGGGGCCAGTCGCCCGACCGGTTTGAAGACGCTCACCTGGGGCTGGGGCAGTGGCAGAAGATGGTGAAGTCCTTTGGGCTGGGCGAGAAGCTGGGCGTTGACATGTCGCAGGAAAAACGCGGCCTTATTCCTTCGCCGGACTACTACGACAAGCGCAAGAAAACCCGGCGCTGGAACTTCAAAACCGTGTATTCGCTCAGCATTGGGCAGGGCGAAATTGGCATCACGGGCCTGCAAATGGCCAACGTGCTGGCCACCATTGCCAACCGGGGATACTATTACACGCCGCACTTCGTGCGGGGCATTGGCAACGGCGGCCCGATGCCGCAGTTCCGGGAGCGGCACTACACGGCCGTCGACACGGCGCTGTTCAAATACATCATCCCCGGCATGCAGATGGTGGTCGACGGCAACGGCGGCACCGGCAACCTGGCTTCGTTGTCGCAGTTTGGCATTTCGGTGGCCGGCAAAACCGGCACCGTGCAAAACCCGCACGGCTACGACCACGCCACCTTTGCCGCCTTTGCTCCGGTGAACGACCCCAAGATTGCCATTGCCGTGTTCATCGAAAACAGCGGCTTTGGCGGCACCAGCGCCGCCCCGGCAGCCGGCTTGATGATTGAGAAGTACCTGCGGGGCAAAGTAGCTACCCACCGCAAGCGCTGGGAAGACTGGGTGATGTACGGCGACTTCACCAAACACCTGCACTGAGGCACGGCCATGGGCGGAAGTTGTGACCCGCCGCCTGTCATCCTGAGCTTGCGAAGGACCTTATCAGGCTGGTACGACTGGTTCTGGCGTGGAAAGGTCCTTCGCAAGCTCAGGATGACAGGCAATTTTTGCCAACCTTTCGCTCTCTAAGCAAGTTCTCTCAAAAACAAAATCCACATGGAATCCCTACAAGGAAAAGTTGCCCTCGTGACTGGCGCAGGCAAAGGCATTGGCCGGGCTGTGGCCCTGGCATTGGCGGCCGAAGGCGTGAGCGTGGGCCTGCTGGCCCGCACCGACAGCGACTTGCAAGAAGTAGCCGCCGAAATCATCGCCGCGGGCGGGGCGGTGGCCACCGTAGTGGCCGACGTGGCCGACCGCACCGCCGTGAACATGGCCGTGGCCAAGATTCATCAGGACCTTGGCCCCATCGATATTCTCATCAACAACGCCGGCATCGGCAGCTTCGCGAAGTTCCTGGAGATGGAGCCCGAGCAGTGGGAGCACATCATTCAGGTGAACGTGTTCGGCACGTACTACGTGACCCGCGCCGTGCTACCCGACATGATTTCGCGCCAAACCGGCGACATCATCAACATTTCGTCGACCTCCGGGCAGCGGGCTGCCGCCGGCAGCAGCGCCTACAGCGCCTCCAAATTCGCCGTGATGGGCCTCACCGAAGCCCTGATGCAGGAAGTGCGCAAGCACAACATTCGCGTGACGGCCCTCACACCCAGCACTGTAGCCACGCCCTTGGCCATGAGCAACGGCCTCACCGATGGCAACCCCGACAAGGTGATGCAGCCCGAAGACCTAGCCGAATTTATCGTGTCGCAGCTGAAATTGAACCGCCGCATTTTCATTAAAGAGGCTGGCATGTGGTCGACAAATCCCTAATGTGAGCTTGTAGCGTGGTCGTACCCCG
>NZ_DASVSI010000119.1:0-7489 GCF_036388155.1 Hymenobacter sp.
CCCCCGCTACTGTACTCCGACCCCGAAACTGCTCTAAAGTACACGCGGTTGTTGAAACAAGCCGAAAGCAAATGCCGGGAGACAAGGTCGAAGACGGAAAGATGCTACACCTGCGCAAGCCGCTTCGGCAGTCGGCCGTTAAATAAAAACCCCGTTTCCACTATTAGAAACGGGGTTTCGTTTGAGACGCTTGGGCATTCTTTTCGGGCTGCGGAGGAATGCCTGCTGGCTCAGTAGCCGCCCTATGCTTTATCGGAGAGGTAGCGGCAATGGGTCAATGCCTCGCTGACCTTCCACAGCCGTGCGGCTATTTTTTCGTCCTTGGCATAATCGTCCGAATCTACCCGAGTCGGGTGACCCCGAATTTGCTGAAACCCGTCCGGCCCAATGAATTCGCCGCCGTGGATGGCGGGCGCCAGCGCCGCGTAGAGCAGCGGCAACGCTCCCCGAGCCGCGGGCTGCAAAAACAGGTTGCCGAGCGGCCGAATCAACGCCGGAAAATACCGGTCCAGATTCGTTTTGCTGAGCCCCGGGTGGACCGCCACCGACCGCGTGCCGTGGCCGGCCGCGGCCAAGCGGCGCTGCAGCTCGTAGGCAAACATCAGGCAGGCTCGCTTGCTTTGCCCGTAGGCTTTGCGGCGGCTGTAGCCGCGTTGGGCCTGCAAATCGCCGAAGTCAATCTCGGCCCATTTGTAGGACAAGCTGCTGACCGTGACCACCCGCGAACCGGCGGTGCCGGTCAGCAGCGGAAGCAGCCCGCCGGTGAGGGCAAAATGGCCCAAGTAGTTGGTGGCGAACTGGTTTTCAAAGCCGTCTTCGGTCACTTCGTACGGCGACATCATCACGCCGGCGTTGTTGACGAGCAGGTCGAGCTGCCCGTACTGCCGTTGCAGCTGGGCGGCAAATTCGCGGACTTCCCGCAGGCGGCTCACGTCCAGCGGCAGGCATTGCAGCCGCGCCGCCGGGTACTGCTCCGTTATTTGGGCTTTGGCGGCTTCGGCTTTGGGCACATTCCGGCAGGCCAGCACCACTTCCACGTCCTTTTTGGCCAAGGCCAGGGCGGTTTCAAAGCCTATGCCTCCGTTGGCCCCGGTCACCACGGCCACTTTGCCCCGCTGGGAAGACACTTGGTCCATGCTCCATTTTTGGCTCTTTGCTTCGACGTTCATAGCACACTGAACAGCTTAATGGCTTGAGATTTACCGGCCGGTTTGTGGTCAATCAGGGCCGGCTCAAAGCTTGGCTTGCCAAAGGGCTTATAATTGTTCCCAAACCCGATGGGTTCTTTCGGAATGCCCAGGAAATTCTGGTCCAAGCGGTTGTTCTCGTTCAGGTCCTGGTACACGGACACGGCGTATTTGCCCGGCGGCACGTCGAAGGAAGCCGTGGCGGCGTTCGCCCCGGTGGCCAGCGCCGCTCTTCGAAAGGGACTCTTCAACCACCCGGACTTTTCGTTGTAGATTTCGACCACGACTTTTCCCCGGTTCTTCTCAACATTCACGACTTCAATCGTCAAAGTTGCCCGTTGCTTCAGCGGCTTGGGCACCGGCAGCCCGAGCGTTTGAACGAGCAGAACGATGGTCAGGTTGGCAAGCATTGTCACTGTTTCTGATGGTTGAATCATAAACCCGGTGGCTTCCGGCAGTCCGTACCTACGGGCCTTCGGGCTCCGCAAAAGTGAGCAGGCAGCGGCGCCTTTTTCCATCAGAAAACGTGCAATTACTCGGACAAACCTTGCGTAAGTGCGGCGCGGTACTGGGTGGGCGTTTGCGTGGTCACTTGCTTAAACAGCCGGCCGAAATAAGACGGGTCGGAAAAATTCAGCGCAAAGGCGACCTGGGCAATGGCTTTGGAGCCGTCCTGCAAGAGCACCTTGCTGTGCGCAATCACGAGCTCGTGGATGTGCTGCTTGGGCGGCCGGTTGGTGGTGTGGTTCACGCACCGGTTCAGGTAGTTTTCGGAAACGGCCAACGCATCTGCGTAAAACTTCACGTCCCGGGCCTGCCCCACGTGCGCGTACAGCAGTTCTTTGAACAACGTGGTGATTTCCCACTGCCGGTCCGGCTTGTGCCACGTGGTGGCCGTGGCCGCCGCCAACTTCAGCACCAGGGCTTTGAGCAGCGCGAGCTGGATTTCGTGAGCAGACGCGTTTCCGCCGGTTTGGGAAAGCAGCAATTCGCAGCACTTACAGAGCCATTCCATCTCGGCCCCCGAAACCGAATGCTTGGGGTAGAAGGTGAGACGGTGCAGCAAGGCGCCGTCGGCAAAAATGTGGGGCAGCAAGAGGCTGTCGATGTGTATGAAATACCCCTCGGTGGCCGGCTCAATGGATTTGATGGCGTTCAGGTGCCCGTCCCGGATGAATAGCACGTCGTTTGGGGCCAAGTCAACGACGTCATTGTCCACTTGCTGCTGACCCCCGCCCGTCCGAAAAAGCAGCAAGAAGTTGTATTCCGCGCGGAAAAGTGGAGTGGGCGGCTTGAGGAGCGAGGCCGCCGCCGACAAGGGATAAATCTGGATTTGACGGTCGTAAAATTCAAACGTTACCGCCGTCGCGTCCATGTAGTGGGCCACGAACTTTTGGTGGCTAAGAGGGTCAGAATGCTTGTATCGCATAGAATTTCGGTTGACGATGGCCCCGTGTAGCAGCCTGCCCCTGAAGCTGCGTTTGACCAGGCCAGGAATATTTTCCCGCCTGCAACATGCAGGAGTGTGCACAGATGGGCTGGTGCACTGGCGCCAAGTGGCGAAATCTGGTGGTCTGGTGGTTGCTTCGGTGCAAAAAGTGAACTTAGGCTGAAGCGACCGGGTGGTCGGTTGCTCAATGCTTGCCACGGCGGCGCGCTACAACCCCAGAAACTAACTTTAACTAAGGGCTAAATAAGCTGCGACCCTCCCCTTGTGCTCCACTCCCTGGCGTTGGCCCGGAAGGCTTTTTATCGTTCGCGCCACGGCCCACGGCTTGCCCGGCCGCGGGCTTTAGGCGAGGCAGCAAAAGTACGGAATCGGCCCTACCGGAAAATACGGATTAGGGGCCCGAGCCCCGGCTCGGTCGCAACCCGGCGAGTCGGGGCCAAGTAAGCAGAAGCTTTAGGAGGCCCGGTGCCAGCGCGCGCGGGCCGTTTTCTTGCCTGGCATGCTAATAAACAAGACGATTCCCTTCGGCTACGTTTTTCGGTCCATCCGGTCCGACCTGGTGCGGGTGCTGCTGATTTCCGTGTTTTTTCAGCTCATGCAGCACTTCTACCTCCGTTTCCTGCCGGCCATCCCGCTGCAGCTGGCCACGCTGCTGGGTAGCGCCATCTCGCTGCTGCTGGCCTTTATCCTGAGCCAGTCTTACGACCGGTGGTGGGAAGCGCGCAAGGTGTGGGGCGCCATCGTCAACGATTCGCGCACGCTCGTGCTACAGGTGCAAGGCTTCGTGCCCAACGCCGTGCTGCGCCCCGGGGAGGCCGACTCGCCCCTGCGGGCCGTGGCCTACCGGCAAATTGCCTGGTGCTACGCCCTGGGCCGGTCGCTGCGCGGGCAAGAGGTTGAGTCCGCGCTCGAACCGTTCCTGTCGGCGCAGGAACTGGCTGCCGTGCGCCACCACACCAACAAGCCCCTGGCCCTAGTGGGCTTGCACACGGACCAAATCAAAACTCTCTACGAAGAGCAGGCCCTGGACGGGTGGGCGCGGGCGCAGCTCGACGCCACGCTCGTGCGCCTGGTCGACTCGATGGGCAAGGCCGAGCGCATCAAGAGCACGGTGTTTCCGGTGGCTTACCGCCAACTGGTGCATTTCTTCGTGTACTTGTTCGTGGTGGTGCTTTCCCTGAGCCTGGTCGAGACCATTGGCTGGTGGGAGCCGCCGGTGCTGCTGGTCATTGCCGGCTCGTTCCTGCTGCTGGAGCGCACGGCCGGCCACCTGCAGGACCCGTTCAGCAACCAGCCTACCGACACCCCGGTGACGGCCATTGCGCGCACCATCGAAATCAACCTCAAGCAGTTGGTGGCCGAGGGCACCGTGCCGGCTCCCGCCCAGGCCGAGTCCTACTATCTGATGTGAGGCGGGCCAGCTTTGCCCCAACCGCGGGCGCAACTCTCGTGGATGCGAATACTGCTGCGGCACGGAACAGCAAGATTCGGGGGAAGTTTTGGTTGGAATTCGCTGCGCGTCAGAGTTCCGTAGGGGGGAGTTGAGGCGGAGAATGGAAAGCCGGACAAGAAAGCTATTTCACCACGGGCCGCTAACCAAAGCAGAAAGCAGCATTGGTCAATCAATTTGTTGCCTGTTTTTCATAAACGCAAAAACCCCGTTTCCATTACAGAAACGGGGTTTTTAGCTGAGGGGATGGGATTCGAACCCACGATGACCTTTTGAGCCATACACACTTTCCAGGCGTGCTCCTTCGACCACTCGGACACCCCTCAGGGTGGTGGTTGGTGGGGCAAAGATAGAGGCTAGTTGTCAGTTGTTGGTTGTCCGCTGTCAGTTTTGTGCGCGTCCGGCAACCTGACAACGGACAACCAACAACTGACAACTAAAAATCACGGAGTGATTTCGCCGCGCAGGTCCTGCATGAGCAGTTGGCGGGTGCGCCCCTCCCCCAGCCCGAGGCCCAGCACGAACATGAGCTTGGTCACGGCCGCTTCGGTGGTGATGTCGTCGCCGCCCACAATGCCCAGTTCCGTGAAATGGGCGCTGGTTTCGTATTTGCCCTGCACCACCCGGCCCTCTTCGCACTGGCTCACGTTGAGCAGCCACACGCCGCGGGCGCGGGCATCGGCCAGGCACTGCAGAAACCACGGCGCGGTGGGCGCATTGCCCGAGCCGTAGGTTTCGAGCACGCAGCCCCGCAGGCCGGCGATGCCCAAGATGGCCGATACCACCGCTTCCGTGATGCCCGGAAACAGGCGCAGCACGGCCACGCTGGTTTCCAGGTTGGTGTGCACTTTCAGGTGGGCGCCGGGCAACAGGCGCACGCTTTTGTCGTCGAATTCGAGGCCGATGCCGGCGCGGGCCAGCGGCGGATAATTCTCGCTTTTGAAGGCGGCAAACTGCTGGCTTTCCACCTTTTTGGCCCGCGTGCCGCGGATGAGCACGTCGTTGAAAAACACGCACACTTCGGGTACCCGCACGGTGAGGGCGCGGGGGTGGCGCGCGGCGGCAATTTCCAGGGCCGTGACGAGGTTGCGCTGCGCATCGGAGCGGCTGACTCCCACCGGCACCTGCGCCCCGGTGAACACGACGGGCTTGCCCAGGTGCTCGAGCACGTAGCTCAGGGCCGCCGCCGAATAGGCCATGGTGTCGGTGCCGTGCAGCACCACGAAGCCGTCGAAATCGGCGTAGTGCCGGCTGATGAGCTGGGCCAGAAACAGCCAGTCGGCGGGCGTGACGTTGCTGCTGTCGAAGGGCGCGGGCAGGCTGGAGAGCATGAGCTGAAACGGCAGACGGGCCAGCTCGGGCATTTTGCGGTTGAGGTTGCCAAACCGCATGGGCACCAGCTCGCCGCTGCGGTTCACGGCCATGCCCACCGTGCCGCCCGTGTAGATGATGAGCAGCCGCGGCGTTGCGGCGTTGGCGGGGTCGGCGCGGGTGGGCAGGGGCAGCAGGGGCAGGTCGAGGTCGTATTCGGGCATCGGGCGGGAATTGGGAATGAGGAAACGAAGGCGAAAGAACGGTAAACTCCCCTCCTTACCAAGGAGGGGATGTTCGAGCCACCGGCTCGGACGGGGGTGGTTGGGACGTTGAACCGAAGGTCAGCGCAGCTAACGAGGCCCGGACGATTTCGCTCCAACGTCGCAAACGCCCTAACCACCCCAGCTGACGCTTCGCGTCAGCGTCCCCTCCTTGGTAAGGAGTGAAATTGGTTGTTCTGCTCTGCAAGGTAGCGCGGCGGTTTTTTCGCCACGCAGCAGCCCCGACGCCTCGTCTGCCGTATTGCTTCCATCTCCATACTCTTGCTATGACCCCGACTTCCGCCACCCCCAACAAACCCGTGTTCGATGTGCTGGTCATCGGCGCGGGCATCATGAGCGCCACGCTGGGTGTGCTGCTCAAAGCCCTCGACCCCACCCTCACCATTGCCGGCTTCGAGCGCCTCGACGCCGTGGCCGCCGAAAGCTCCGACGCCTGGAACAACGCCGGCACCGGCCACTCGGCCTTCTGCGAGCTCAACTACACGCCCGAGCGCCCCGACGGCTCCATCGACATCAGCAAAGCCGACAAAATTGCCGAGCAGTTTGAGCTCAGCAAGCAATTCTGGGCCTCGTTGGTGCTCGAAGGCCAACTGCCCGACCCCAAAAATTTCATTCGCACCATTCCGCACATGAGCTTCGTGTGGGGCGCGGCCAACGTGGAGTACCTGCGGAAGCGGCACGCGGCGCTGCTGCACTCCCCCCTATTCCAGGGCATGGAATTCAGCGAAGACCCGGCCCAGATTGCCCAGTGGATTCCGTTGGTGATGGACGGCCGCGACCCCGGCACGCCGGTGGCGGCCACGCGCATGGCCATCGGCACCGATGTCAATTTTGGCTCGCTCACCCGGTGCCTGTCCAAGCACTTGAAAGCGCTGCCCGGCGTGGACTTGCACCTGGGGCACGACGTGGAAGACTTCCGGCGCAAAGACGACGGCATCTGGCGCGTGAAAGTGCGCGATTTGGCCGCCGGCGAAAGCCGCATCGTGCGGGCCCGCTTCGTGTTCATCGGGGCCGGGGGCGGCTCGTTGCCGCTGCTCGAAAAGTCGGGCATCCCGGAGGCCAATGGTTTTGGCGGCTTCCCCGTGAGCGGGCAGTGGCTGAAGTGCCGCAACCCCGCCGTCATCGCCCGGCACGAGGCCAAGGTGTACGGCAAGCCGGCCGTAGGTTCGCCGCCCATGTCGATGCCCCACCTCGATTCGCGGCAGATAAACGGGCGGAAAGAACTGCTGTTTGGCCCGTACGCCGGCTTCAGCACCAAGTTTTTGAAGAAAGGCTCCTACACCGATTTGTTCCGCTCCATTGAGCTGGGCAACATCCGGCCGCTGCTCTATGCCGGCGCCCGCAACCTGGGCCTGACCAAGTACCTCATCGGGCAGGTGCTGCAGTCGCCGGAAGACCGCACCGCCGCCCTGCGCGAGTACTACCCCGGCGCCAACCCGGCCGACTGGCAGTTGGAAGTAGCCGGCCAGCGCGTACAGGTCATTAAAAAGGACAAAAAGGTAGGTGGCGTGCTCGAATTCGGCACCGAAATGGTGACCGCGGCCGACGGCTCCATTGCGGCCCTGCTAGGGGCCTCACCTGGCGCTAGCACGGCCGTGGCCATCATGCTCGACCTAGTGCAGAAGTGCTTCCCTGAGCGCTCGGCCACACCCGAGTGGCAGGCCAAATTCCGCCAGCTAGTGCCCTCATTCGGCCAGAAATTGGCCAATGACCCGGCCCTGACCGCCGAAGTGCGCGAGCGCAGCCGCCAAGCGCTGCAACTCGACGCCTGAGAATAGTAGCTTTCGAAAAGGACCGTCGTGGGGGT
>NZ_DASVSI010000120.1:0-18345 GCF_036388155.1 Hymenobacter sp.
AGCATCTCGCTCGCAATCACTAACTACTGGTGGCACGCGAGATGCTTCGCGGCGCTCTGCATGACGGGCTTTTGATTTGCTGTTCACACAGCCTAGAAGATTCGCGCTTCCGCCCGCACATAATCCGTGATGCAAAAGGCTGGAACGTCGCGTGCCGGCCTTTTGCATCTTAGCGCACAATTCCTTTGTACCGGTTTTCCAGGTAGGTTAGGTCGAAGGGACCCAGGTTCTTGAAGTAGCTGTTCACGAGTTTGGCGGGGTCGGTGGCCAGCTCGCCGCGGCCGGGCACGTCGTTGCCGTCGTCCCAGGCCCAAGGGGCGTTGGCGCCGCCGTTGCCCCGGCTTTTCTGGAAGCCGCCGTCGGCGTTTACGAACAAGGCGGTATTGAAACGCTGGGCCCACAGGCCGTTCGGCTCGAAGATATCCACCAGCTTGTAGCGCACGTCCCGGTCGTTGGCGTTGGCGGGCGCCTCGGCCGTGAACGTGGACGAAGGGAAATACTTCAGCCCGTCGCCGTCAATTTTGTAGTAGGGAAACGCCTTCAGCCCGTGGCCTTTCGCTTCCTGGGCCGTTACGGGGTGCAGCCCGCCCTCAAACTGCTCCATGGTGAGCGTGCCGTCCAGGTCCTCCTGGTTGGCTTGCAAAGGGCTGCCCACTGGCACGAAGGAATAGAAGTCGGAATGCGCCACCGTGACGATGCCTTGCAGCGCGCCGTAGGTGCTGCCGTCCTTCTTCACCACGGCCAGCAGGCCCTCCAGGTCGTTTTCGTGCTCGTCGATGTTGTACAGAAACGCCACGTCGGTCCAATCGCGCGGGTGGAAAAAGGCGTAGGTGACGAACCAGTGCGTCCCCGTTTCGACCACCGAGTAGTAGCCGTGGCCGGTAGCGGCGTAATTGGCCAGGTTGTTCCAGTTGTTGGTGGCCGACCAGTCGTTGTCGAAATTGATGGCGGAGATGTAGTCCGCCTTGCCGCTGAGGCCGTGCGAGCCGGTGACGTCGGTGTCCTGGTAGTGAATGGGCGCCCAGCGCAGCGCCAGGTTCGCCTTGAACGTGGCCGTCATGGCGGCCGTTTGCGCGGCGGCGGGCTTGGGCGCGGCCAGGTCTTCCGAGTCGGAAGTGTGGTCGCAGCCCGTCAGCGTGGCGAGCGCCAGGCCAGCGGCCAGCACGGCCGCTTTGGTGGTAAATGCTTTCATAAAGGGTAGGATGTAGGGTGAATGAACGCCGAAAACTACTCCCCTCAATTCACTATAATAACTAGCTATACCTTATTTAACAGACACTTAACTCGTCTACGCTTTTGACAACAATCGCATAGCATTGCCATGCCCTCCCGGTCATGGCTGCGGGCTACTGCGAGCCACTGAACGGAGGATAAACATCCGACTGGCTTAAATCAACAAGGTCGCTGTATTGCTACAGCGGCCTTGTTGTGTCCTGCTTCTTGGGTGATTAGCGCAGACGGTCCATGCTGCGCACCAGTTGCTCGTCGCGACGGATGAAGCGGTTGGCCAGCAAGTTGAGCAGCAGCGCCAGCGTGGGCAAGTAGAAACCGGCCAAGAACTCCCCTTGCAGCTTTAGGTTGAGGGCTTGTTCGCCTTGACTCGAGAAGTAAAATCCCGCCCCGAGGGTGGCGGTGATGAGCAGCAGGTTTATCGAGCCCAGCAACAGCTGCCTGCCGCGGCTGCGGAACTGAAAAATTTCGAAGATGGCCACGGCTGCCGAAGCCGCTGCCAGCACCCCAATCAGCCAGGCGGGGCCGGTGGGCAGGGCCAGCAGCTTGCCCAGCGACTTGAAGCCGAAGGCCGTGAGCGCGAGCTCTTGGCCGGTGAGGCCGTCAACTTTGTGCCACAGGGGCAACGCTAATACGCTGAGCATGGCCAAAGCCAGCAACAGTAGAAACACGCTTTGGATTCTTTGTATCATCTTTGTTGTAGTGTAGAAAGAGGCCCGGGCTTGTGCCGGGGCCACAAATTTAATCCCATCCGGCGCTTGCGCCGCTATCGAAACCAGAATGCCAACTGCTTATATCGTGGACGCAGTGCGTACCCCGATTGGAAAATTTGCCGGCGCGCTCAGCAGCGTTCGGCCCGATGATTTGGCCGCCCACGTGCTCCGCGAGCTCCTGCGCCGCAACCCTTCCTTGGACAAAAGTGCCGTAGAAGACGTCATCATTGGCGCGGCTAACCAGGCCGGCGAAGACAACCGCAACGTGGCCCGCATGGCCGCGCTGCTGGCGGGCCTGCCCACCACCGTGCCCGGCAATACCGTCAATCGCCTCTGCGCCTCGGGCCTTCAAAGCATCATGGACGCCGCCCGCGCCATTAAGGCCGGCGAGGGCGACGTGTACCTGGCCGGCGGCGCCGAGAGCATGACCCGCGCCCCGTTTGTGATGGCGAAGTCGGAGTCGGCCTTCGGGCGTGAGCTCACGGCCCACGACACCACCCTGGGCTGGCGCTTCATAAACCCCAAGCTGAGCAAGCTGCACTACCCCTTTGCCATGGGCCAAACGGCCGAAAACGTGGCCAAGCAATACGGCATCACCCGCGAAGAGCAGGATGCCTTTGCTTTCGATAGCCAGCGGAAATACGCCCGCGCTTTTGAAAAAGGCCGTTTCCGCAAAGAGATTGTGCCGGTGTTCATTCCGCAGCCCAAGGGCGACACGGCCCTGTTCGACGCCGACGAGCAGCCGCGCTTTTCCTCCCTCGAAAAACTCGCCACCCTCAAGCCGGCCTTCCAGCCCGAAGGCGGCACCGTGACGGCCGGCAACTCGGCCGGCATCAACGACGGCGCCGCCGCCGTGCTGGTGGTGAACGAAGAGGCGCTGAAACGCTACAACCTGAAGCCCATTGCGCGGGTAGTGGCCTCGGCCGTGGCCGGCGTCGACCCGTCGGTGATGGGCCTGGGCCCCATTCCGGCCACGGCAAAAGTGCTGCAACGCGCCGGCCTGACCCTGGCCGACATCGACCTGATTGAGCTGAACGAGGCCTTCGCCGCCCAGAGCATTGCCTGCATCCGCGAAATGAACCTCGACCCGGCCAAGGTGAACGTGAACGGCGGCAGCATTGCCATGGGCCACCCGCTGGGCAGCTCCGGCGCCCGCATCACGGCCACGCTGCTCCACGAAATGCAGCGCCGCGAAGGCCTGCGCTACGGCCTGGCCACGATGTGCGTGGGCGTGGGCCAGGGCGCCGCCGTGGTGTACGAAAAGCTGTAGCCTTGACGGGGGTCGTGCTGCCATTGCCCGAAGTGGAGGCCGTGCTTCGTCCCTTCGCTCCAACCGATGCTTCGGCGCTGGCCCAACACGCCAACGACCGGAGCATTTGGCTGAACCTGCGCGACCGGTTTCCGCACCCGTACGCGGTGGCCGACGCCGAAGCTTACATCGCCATGGCAACGGCGGCCGATGAACACGACCTGCATTTGTGCATAGACGTAGCGGGTGAAGCCGTGGGCTGCATCAGCCTGTTATTTAAACAAGACGTTAGTCGCCGCTCAGCCGAAATTGGGTATTGGCTGGGGCGCGAGGTGTGGGGGCGCGGCATTGGTACGGCGGCGGTTCGAGCCCTCGCGGCGCACGGCTTTGCGCATCATGACCTGGCGCGGATTTACGCGGTGGTGTTCGCCTACAACGCCGCTTCGGGGCGCGTGTTGGAGAAAGCCGGCTTCGATTTCGAAGCCCGGTTGCGGCAGGCCGTCACCAAAGACGGACAGACCGTAGACGGGTTACTTTATGCGGTAGTGCGCTGATTATTGACCGAATGCGGTATTTCCTTCATTTTGCCTACGATGGCACCCAATACCACGGCTGGCAGGTGCAGCCCAACACCCGCACCGTGCAAGCTGAAGTGGACCGCTGCCTGAGCCAGGTGCTGCGCCAGCCCATCCACACCTTAGGCAGCGGCCGCACCGACACGGGCGTGCACGCGAGCCATCAGGTAGCGCACTTTGACGCGGAATTGCCCGAAAACTTCACGCTGGACCTGCTGCTCTACCGCCTGCGTCGTGCCCTGCCCACCGACATTGCCGCCTTGCGCCTGCACCCCGTGGCCGACAATGCCCATGCCCGGTTTTCGGCCGAAGAGCGCAGCTACGAGTACTTCGTGCTCACGCCCCTCCCCGACCCTTTCCGGCGCGACCACGCCCTGCACCTGGACCGCACGCCCGACGTGGCGGCCATGAACGAGGCGGCGAGCTACCTCATCGGCCAGTTCGATTTCACCTCTTTCTCCAAAGTAAAAGGCGGGGTGGACCACTACGTGTGCTACTGCTACGAAGCGGGCTGGCACCCGGCCCCGGGCGGGCTAATGTTCCGCATCCGGGCCAACCGCTTTGTGCGAGGCATGGTGCGGCTGGTGGTGGGCACCCTGCTCGACGTGGGCCGCGGCAAGATGACGCCCCGCCAGTTTCAGGAGCTGCTGTGGGCCAAACGGCGGGTAGACGCGGGAGGAGCGGCCCCGGCACGTGGGCTGTTTCTGAGCAAGGTGGAATACGGGCCGGGGGTGGTGCTCGAAGCGGAGTGAGTCGAGGCTTTTATTCGACTTGTTGGCTTTGTCTTCCACGGCACTCCATGCTATTGCGGCTGCTCCAGCAGCGCGGCTTCGATGCCCATGCCTACTCGGGGGTATTTTATCCAGGAACCTTGATTGGGCTGCTTTATTTCGGCTACGTGCGCTTCCATAGTGCCTTTGGGCGGAATGGACTTTGCGCTTAGCGGCCCTGGTGTTTGCTCTAGGTGGTAGCTGGGGCCGCCGCCCGGCCAGTTGGCAAGAAACGCCAGGGTGCCTTTGCCCAGCGGGCGCACAAGCTCGAGCCCCACGATGACGTCGGTGGTGAGCCAGAGTTTGTACGGCCGCAGGTTGACGAATATGCGGTCGTCGATTTCGGCCCGGCCAACGCGCAGGTACAAAGGCGCGGCGAGCAGGTTAGCCCCGGGGAAATCGTCGGCCCCCACCCGGTACACGTTCAGCCGCAGGAACACCGTATCATAAGTGCAGTGCGTGATTTTGAAGGAAACGTCCTGAAGCCAAGCCCCCCGCCTGATGGCGATGCGTTGCCCAATCTGGTTGCCCGCGGAGTTGTAGCGGTAGCCTTCGAGCATTCCGCCGCCGAAGTTGCCCGCCACCCGTCGCTTCATGCCCGGAGCCCGCACCACGGCCTCGCGCAGGGGCACGGGTTCAGGGCGCAACAGCACCGCCCCAGCGCGCGCCACGTGCCGCAGGTCGGCCACGGCCAGCGTGCGCGGGGCGTAGCCCAGCAGCGAGAAGCGCACCGAGTCGGCATCATAGCGGGCGGGCAGTTCCAGCACGAAGCGGCCCCGGCCGTCGGCCACGGTCCCAAAGGGACGGCGCAGCACGCCCACGCTCACATAGCCCAGCAGCTGTTGCGTGCGCTGGTCGCGTACTTGTCCGGCCAAAACTGCAACGGCTTCGGAGGGCTGGGCGTGGCCAGGATAGCAACCCAGTAGCAGCCACGTCCATGCCCCGGAAGCCCAACGCAAAAACACTTGTTTCATCTTAGCTTGATTGCGGCGCAAAAAACTTGCGCCAAGATAGGGGCTGTTTGTCCCAACAACTTACCTTAGCGCATTGATATATTCAATTCTGGCTCACTATTACATTTTACGTGCGTCTGCTCTCCGCTTCGCTCCTGCTTTCGCTGCTACTGGGTCCGGCTACCGGCGCCACCTTTGAAGCAGCGGCCCGGCCCTGGCCCCTCCTTGCGGCCGATACCACCGCCCCTCCTCTGGATACGGCCCGCGTGCTGGCCGAATTCTTTGCCCACCGGCGCAAAACCAACCGGACCATTGTGCTGCCAGTCGCTTCAGCTACGGTCGCATTAAATTATGCGCTGGCTTACTCCAAATCTGAAACTGCCTTCCAACAGGTGAGAAGGGGGCTCAACGTGGCCGTTATTGGGTGCTTGGCCTACCGTTTGGGCAAAGCATTGGTGCAGCTGCGGCGGTACCGCGCCGGGCGCGAGCGTGCCTTGCTGGCCGCGTTGGCGCGTGGCGAACCAATTCCCCCGCGAGTGCGCACCAGGCTAGCGGCCTACCTGTGGCCCACCCCCGTCAGCCCATAGAACCACTGGTGCACTGAGTCGTTTCTTTACCCATTCGTTTCGTGCTCATGCGGCATTTGATTTTTATCTGTTGGCTGCTCGCGAGTGTTTGCGCGGTATCTTTTACCGCCCACGGCCAAACATGGCCGGCCGCGGCCCCTCTTAGCGACAGCGCTGCCCAGGTGGCCCGCGACGACACCGCCATTGCCCTGCAACGGCTATTCCGGACGCGGCGGCACAGCAGCATCCGCCTGTTGGTGTTGGGCAGCATCGTAACCAGTACCGCTGCTTACGCGCTGGTCACCAATCACCCTGAAACAACGTACCAGCGGGTGTCGACCATTGCGATGGTGGCGGTGGTAGGCATTAGCTTGTGGCAGGTAAGCTCGGCCATCGGGCAGCGCAGGCGCTACCGCACCCGCCAAGAGGAAGCCCTTCTTAGCCAACTCGACCAAGGCCGGCCCTTGCCGCGCTGGGTACGCCGTCGGCTTATCCCCGCTTACTTCGGCACGAAACGGCGCACGAATTAAAGCGCAGACTCGCCGTTAAATTTCCAGTTCCTAACGGCAATTGGAAATCCCAACCATAATGTCAGGGTCTCAGTCGGGGTCGACGAGCCCGAGCACATGTGCGTGCCTTCGTCTTCGGGCAACTCATCGGTTGAAGGGTGCGGCAGCGTTTACCCGTGTGCCGGCTTGCTGACCAAGCAAAACAATAGCAAGCCCACGACTTTTCGGGGCGTGCAATCGCCCGTCAGTCAGAGCCGTTGCGCACGATGACTGCCAGCCTGGAGCAACCGGCGCCACTGCATCGGTAGCGCGAAGAGAGCCGCGAAATGGGAAAAGGACCGGCCCAAAACGAAGCATTAGCCTGATAATATACTGGCAACCGGCCCGCGGCGCGTAGAACCCGCAGCCGCCTTGCAAACTTCGGGCCCGGGTACTCGTTCTTAACGACCTTTGCCTTACTTATGGACCCCACCACTTCCGCCACCAAAACCGGCCAGGTATTCGACTGGGCCGTGCTGCGTCGCCTACTGAGCTACGTGCGGCCTTATCGGCGCATATTCATTGGCTTGGTGGTGCTCACCGTGGCCACGGCCGTGCTGGGCACCTTGCGCCCGTTCCTCATCCAGCGCATGGTTGATGTCAGCATCGAGCAGGGCGACACGAAGGGGTTGAACTTCATGTTTGTGCTGCTGCTGGTGCTGCTGGTGGCCCATGCCGGCGTGAGCTACTTGCAAACCTATTACGGCGGCTGGCTGGGCCAATACATCGTGCGCGACATTCGCGCCGACCTCTACCGCCACCTGCTCAACCTCAAGCTGAGCTTCTTCGACCGCACGCCCATCGGGGTGCTCGTTACCCGCAACATTTCCGACGTCGAGACCCTGTCCGATGTGTTCAGCGAAGGCTTGGCGGCCATGGCCGGCGACATCCTGCAGCTGCTATTCATCATGGGCTTCATGTTCTACATCGACTGGCGCCTCACACTGGTGAGCTTGTCGGTGATTCCGCCGCTGCTCTTTTCCACCTACGTGTTCAAGGAGAAGATAAAAGGCTCTTTCCAAGACGTGCGCACCGCCGTGGCCAAGCTCAACTCCTTCGTTCAGGAACACCTCACGGGCATGAACGTGGTCCAGATTTTCAACAACGAAGAGCGGGAATTCCGCAAGTTCGAAGCCATCAACAAAGAGCACACCGATGCCAACATCCGCTCGGTGCTGTATTACAGCATCTACTTTCCGGTGGCTGAGGTGCTAGGCGCCATCGGCGTGGGCCTGCTGGTGTGGTACGCGGCGCAGGGGCAGATTGAGGGCACTATTTCCAAAGGCGCCCTCATCGCCTTCATCATGTACAACGCGTTGTTCTTCCGCCCCATCCGCCAGATTGCCGACCGGTTCAATACGCTGCAGTTGGGCCTGGTAAGCACGGAGCGGCTGCTCAAGTTGCTCGACAATAAGGACCTGGTGGCCACTACCGGCACCTACGCCCCAGCAGAAATCAAGGGCGACGTGGAGTTTAAGAACGTCAAGTTTGCCTATAACGAGCCCGATTGGGTGCTAAAAGACATTAGCTTCCACGTGCAGCCGGGCCAGACCATTGCGTTTGTGGGCGCCACGGGCGCGGGCAAAACCAGCATCATCAACCTGCTGAGCCGCTTCTACGACATTCAGGAAGGCAGCATTTGTATCGACGGCCGCGACCTCCGCGAGTACGACCTGAGCCTGTTGCGCCGCCAGATTGGGGTGGTGCTGCAGGACGTGTTCCTGTTCGCAGGCAGCATTCGCGACAACATCACGCTGGGCAACAAAACCATCACCGACGCCCAAATTTGGGAAGCTGCCGACCTCGTGGGCGCCCGCCGCTTCATCGAGCGCCTGCCCGGCGCCCTCAACTATCCCGTGATGGAGCGCGGCGCCACGCTGTCGGTGGGCCAGCGCCAGCTCATCAGCTTTGTGCGGGCCATGGTGTACCAGCCCCGCGTCATTGTGCTCGATGAGGCCACCTCGTCGGTCGACTCCGAAACCGAAGAACTGATTCAGTCGGCCATCGAAAAGCTGATGCAGGGCCGCACCTCGCTCGTCATCGCCCACCGCTTGAGCACTATTCAGAAAGCCGACAAAATCATCGTCCTGGACAAAGGTGAAATCAAGGAAACCGGCACCCACGAAGAGCTCCTGCGCATCGAGGGCGGCTACTATGCCCAGCTCTACCGCATGCAATACGTGGTCAGTAGCGAATGAGTAAATGGGTGAGTGCGTGACTATTTCGGTCTCGCTGCCGCCCTTTCACTCATTCGCTTATTCACCCATTCACCCATTGAACCATGCGCTACCTCTTCCTCGCCATCTTCGTGCTGACCTTGGCCGCGGTGGGCGTTTACGTCTACCTCGGCGGCACGCGCGACCCCAAAGTTGCTCTCGAAACCACCGCTGCGCCACTTTACCTGGCGGGGCAGCCTTATCAGGGCTCCGTGCGAAACGAAGACTTTGGCCAGCTCTTCCGCAAGGCCAAAGAGGCCCAAGCGAGCCTGCGCGGCGACCTCGCCAACCTTTACCTGAACGACCCCGAAACGTCACACGACACCATCACTGCCTTCATCGGCCTGGCGGTGGCCGACACCACCCAGCCGCTGCCGGCAGGTTTCCGCTACCGCCTTGTGCCCGCCGGGCAGCGCGTAGTGGCCGCCCGCCTCAGCGGCGTGAGCTACTTGCTGGCGCCCAACAAGCTCTACCCCGCCGCCCTAGACGCCGTGAAGCAGCAAAAGCTCACGCCGCGCGGCGACTTTTACCTGGAGCGTTTTGGCGCCGACGAAACCTCGGAAATGTGGGTTGGGGTGCGGTAACTGGCGGGGAGCGTTGCCGGAGCCTAGCCTGTCTCCGCCTTGAAAAGAAGAGCTATTTGATAGGCTACACAAAAATTGATAGGCTACACAAAAAACCCGACCAAATGGTCGGGTTTTTTGTGCTGTGCTGTGGCTGACTTATCGGCCGAAATAGTACGTACCGCCGAATTGCAATTGGTCCAAACCAAAGCCAGCTCCGAAGTTACTGGTGGTATTTTCGTAATCATCCGGAGCAGTGTTGCCCCGCGACTCCGGAAAATCGAAGTTGAGCCGGTCGTAGCTCAGAGACCCAATGGACGCGCTGATGCCAAACTTGGGAACCGGGAAGAAAATGACGCCCGGCGTCAGGTTAGCATAATACCCGGATGCTTTATTGTCAACAACGACCAAGTTGTTGCCGCTGCCGCTGTAGCTCTGGGAGCGCAGGCGCTGATATCCTCCGCCCAGTGTTCCCAACACACCGAATTGCTCGCTTATCATTTTGTAGTACTGCACGTAAGGACCCACCTGCAATGTGGTTTGCGGGTCTAATTCGGCGCGTACTAAAGCCGGCGTCGGAGTGATTGTGGTGTACCCTTCCCGTACGGCATTATACCCCAGGTTGAGCCCCAGCGCTAAGTTGTCGGCAATGAAATAGCCCGCAGCGGGAGAAAAACTGAACCGGCTGCTGGTCGTTTCGGAGGTGTAGTTCGTGTTGCCTAACGTTGCGCCTTCTTTGTCGGTTGAACGGCTGTACCCAATGCTACCGCCGAGGGAAATGGTACCGGCCGCAATGCTTTGCGCGCGGACAGCGCTGGTGCTTGCTGCCAAAAAGGCCAGCAGGAAAATCTTTTTCATACGAAAAGGTAGTAGAACTAGTGAGCGACAAAGGTAGCTGCGTATTTCAAAGCCCAACCGTAACCAGAAGCCGTAACCGCTAAAACAAAAAGCCCTTCTCGTTTCGGAGAAGGGCTTTTGAGTCAACAGCGTCGGGGTGGCAGGATTCGAACCTACGGCCTCGTCGTCCCGAACGACGCGCGCTACCGGGCTGCGCTACACCCCGAAATCAGGCCGATGGGGCGACCTGTTTCTTCTTCCAATTTGCGGCCGAAAAAAGCCTCCGAACCCGTAAGTTCGGAGGCTTTACAGAGCGGCTGCTCTTCCGTCGGAGTGGCAGGATTCGAACCTACGACCTCCAGCACCCCATGCTGGCGCGATACCAGGCTACGCTACACCCCGATTGGTAATTGGAGCGACAAAGGTAAGGGCTTTTTCCGGTTTGGCGCAAGCCAGGGCCAAATAAAGTTTTACTCTTCGCTTCAAGCAGGCCCCTCCTTACGGGAGCTTCGGCAATAACGGCCTCAGAATTGCTTAGCTTTACACTAGCAATCCTACCCCGGTTTCGTCCTCGTATTGTTACTTATGAAACAGCTATTACTATTGGTCTTGGCCGCCGCCCTGGCACCAGCCGCCGCCCAAGCTCAAACTGCCCCTGCGGCCTCCGCTACGCAAGAAGCCATCCTCCCCACTGGCGCCGTAGCCGCGCCCCAACCTGCAGCCGCCGCTACTGCCACCACTTCGGGCGCCCCTCTCATTGCGCGCGCGCCTGAAACCCCCGCGGCCAACCCCAACGCCATCAAGGTGAAAGCTGAGGTAAACGCCGCTACCGGCCGGCTCACAGTGAAAACCGACAACCCCGGCCCCACCCGCGTGGAACTGACCGACGTTGGCGGACGCCCCGTGCTCACCCACACCATGATGAACGGCCAAACGGCCGCTATACTCAACGTGAGCCAGTTGCCAGCTGGGTCGTACATCGTGCGCTGCACGGCGTATGAGAAAACCGGTATGCGCAAAGTTCGTATAGGCCAATAAGCTCAGCTGGTAAGCGGCTCTAGCAAGTCCCACCGGTTACCATAGAGGTCTTCGAAAACGGCTACGTAGCCGTAAGGCTCGGTGCGTGGCTCTTCTTGAAAGCGCAAGCCCCGAGCCTGTAGCACGGGGTGGTCGCGCCAGAAGTTGTCGGTGTGCAAAAACAGCCACACCCGGCCACCTCCCTGGTGGCCCACGGCACGCCGTTCTTCTTCGGTTTTGGCTTCGGCCAGCAGCAGGCTGCAGCCCGCGGGGCCCGACGGTGCCACCACTACCCAACGTTTGCCGCCGCCCATGTCCAGGTTTTCCACCAGGGTAAATCCCAGCACGCCGGTATAAAAGGCAATGGCTTCGTCGTATTTACGAACGAGCACAGTAACGTGAGCGAGGCGTTGATTCATAAGAAAGTAGCGCGGGCTTTTAGCCCGCGAGTTAAATAGTACACCTCGCGGAGCCAAAGTTTGCGGCTGGTTTAAGCCTCTTCGGTTTGCAGCTGCCGCTCGTAGAGGGCGCGGTACAGACCCTCAGCATCGGCCATCAGAGCCTCATGGGTGCCGTGCTGTACAATAACGCCGTCGTCGAGCACCAAGATTTCATCGGCCAGCTTCACCGAACTCACACGGTGCGAAATAATAAGGCTCGTGCGCTGCGCCATAATGCGCTGCAAGCTGCCCAGAATGGCATTCTCCGTCTTGGTATCCACGGCGGAGAGCGAGTCGTCCAGAATCAGGATTTTGGGCTCTTTCACCAAAGCGCGGGCCATGCTCACGCGCTGCTTTTGCCCACCGGACAGGGTAATGCCGCGCTCCCCCACTTTGGTATCAAAGCCTTCGGGGAAGGCTAGAATGTTCTCGTACACGTCGGCGTCCTTGGCTGCCTGCAGCATCCGGGACTCATCGGGCTGGTCGAGGCCGAAGTTGATGTTATTGCGAATAGAGTCAGAAAAGAGGAACACGTCTTGCGGCACGTAGCCGATTTGGCCGCGCAAGGCCCGAAGGGAATAGTCGCGCACGTCCACGTCATCAATTTTAATGGCTCCCTCCGTCGTGTCGTACAAGCGGCAAAGCAGGGCAGCAATCGTGCTTTTGCCCGAACCGGTATTACCAATGACGGCCAGCGTCTGCCCCGGCCGCACGCGGAAGCTGACGTCGCGCAGCGCCTTAATGCCGGTGTCGGGATAGACGAAGGAGACGTGGTCGAACACGATGTCGCCAGCCAACTCACGCTCCACGTTTTGACGCGAAACGATGTCGGTTTTCTGGTCCAGGAACTCATTGATGCGCGCCTGGGAAGCCTCGGCCCGCTGCACCAACGACGACGTCCAGCCCAATGCCGTAACGGGCCAGGTGAGCAGGTTCACGTAAATCAGGAACTCGGCAATGGTGCCCGTGGTGATGGTGCCTCGGATGACCTCCTGCCCTCCCACCCACACGGTGATGAGCGTGCTGAGCCCGATGAGGAACAGAATGAGCGGGAAAAACAGCGAGTTGACGAAGTTCAGGCTCAACGACTTCTCCTTGTAGTCGTTGCTGGCTTTGGAGAACTGTTCATGGGAATCGGATTCCCGCACGAAAGACTTCAGCACCCGGATTCCGGAGAAGGCTTCTTGCACGAAGGTGGTCATGCCGGACAGCGCCTTCTGGATTTCGTCGGACTTCCGCTCAATTAAGTTATTGACGTAGAATATGCTGACCGACAAGATGGGTAGCGGCAGCAGCGTGTACAGCGTCAGCTTCACGTTGACCATGAGCATGAGCGGCACGATGAGCAGGAAGAGCAACACCAGCTGCAGGAAATACATGATGGCCGGCCCGAGGTACATGCGCACGCGGCTCACGTCTTCGGAAATGCGCGACATCAAATCGCCGGTGCTGTGGCGTCGGTAAAAGCTGAGCGGCAGGGACTGGTAGTGCTGGTAAATCTGGTTTTTCTGGTCGTTTTCAATGTGACGCGACATGACAATCAGCGTCTGGCGCATGAAAAACAGGAAGATGCCTCGCAGCAGAGCCAGCACGATGATGAGCATGCCATAGAACAGCACGTTGCGCCCAAACAGCTGGTACACGTCGCGCTGCGCCTCGGTGCCTTCGTAGAGGTTGTAGAGGTCGATGCCTTCGTTCACCAAATCGAAGGCGTAACGCACGAGCTGCGCTGGAAAAATGGCTAGCAAAGTGCTTAGTGCCACGAATAGCACGCCGGCTAAAAAATGCCACTTGTAGCGAAAGATGAACGGGTTGACGGCGTTGAGGGCGCGCACGGGCTGGGTGGGAAAGGGGCCGGTTCGAGAAAAATGGGGTACTTTTGCGGCCTGAAACGGAATCTAGAACGTCATGCAGAGCGCAGCGAACCAAAGGTCGGCGTAGCCAAGCACCTCGCGAGCTGCGGTAAACCATTCGTTTTGTGCGAATGACTTACTTCCCAAGCGAGATGCTGCGCTGCGCGCTGCATGCCGCCCGGGTTTCTCCGTATAAGACCTAACAAAGTTACGCCGCACAGTTCCCAACCCATCCTTTTCCAAATTCCCACCAACCCATTCACTCATTCCCATGATTGAAGCCCAAACCCTGGCCCCCGAGGCCATCTTCGGCCAAATTGCCGAGCACCAACACGAACAGGTCGTTTTTTGCCACGACCACGAGACGGGCCTCAAGGCCATTATCGGCATTCACAACACCGTGCTGGGCCCGGCCCTGGGCGGCACCCGCATGTGGCACTACGCCAGCGACATGGAAGCCCTCAACGACGTGCTGCGCCTCTCGCGCGGCATGACGTATAAGGCTGCCATCTCGGGCCTTAATCTGGGCGGCGGCAAGGCCGTCATCATCGGCGATGCCAAGACGATGAAGACCGAAGCCTTGCTGCGCAAGTTTGGGCGCTTCGTGAAGAACCTGAACGGCAAGTATATCACGGCCGAGGATGTGAACATGACCACCAAGGACATGGAATTTATCCGCATGGAAACCAGCCACGTGGCCGGCCTGCCCGAGAGCATGGGCGGCTCCGGCGACCCGTCGCCAGTGACGGCTTACGGCACTTACATGGGCATGAAAGCCGCCGCCAAAAAAGCTTTTGGTTCGGAGAGCCTAACGGGCAAGCGCATCGGCGTGCAGGGCGTGGGCCACGTGGGCACCTACCTGCTGGAGCACCTGCAGAAAGAGGGCGCCAAGCTCATCGTGACGGACTACTACGAGGACCGGGCACTGGATGCAGCCAACCGTTTCGGCGCGAAAGCCGTGGGTCTGGAAGACATCTACGACCAGGAAATGGACATCTACTCGCCTTGCGCCCTGGGCGCCACGCTGAACGATGACACCATTGCGCGCCTGAAATGCCAGGTAGTGGCCGGCTGCGCCAACAATCAACTCAAGGTAGAAAACGTGCACGGCCCAGAGCTGGTGCGCCGCGGCATCGTGTACGCCCCCGACTTCCTCATCAATGCCGGCGGCCTCATCAATGTGTATTCCGAAGTAGTGGGCACCAGCCGTCAAGGCGCGCTCACTCAAACCGAAAAGATTTACGATTTCACCCTCCAAGTGCTGGCCAAAGCCGAGGAAGAAGGCACGCACCCGCAGGCCGCCGCCATTCGGCAGGCCAAGGAGCGCATCGCCAGCGTGGGCAAGGTGAAGTCGACCTACTAGTTGTTGGTTGTTGGTTGTCAATTGTTAGTACGTTCTGGCAATTAGCAACCGACAACTAATAACTGACAACCAGCAACCAACAACTAAAAAATGCTAAACCGCCGCCTCCTTCGCATCAAAGTCATGCAGTCCCTCTACTCCTACCACCAAGCGGTAGGAGCTGATTTGCTGCTGGCGCAGGACCGCATCGCAGCTGCGTTCGAGCCCGACCTGACGGCCAAAGAGGCCCCCGACCGCCGCAAGCTGGAAGGCCAACGCAAAATGGGCGAAGCCCAACTGCGCGATTGGTACCGCACCGGCGTGGCGCCCTCAACAACGGACGACAAAGCCGTTGACAAAGCCGTAACCGACGCCATCAACTCCTTCCAGAACCAAGTAAAAAAGGACGGGGAGTTTTATGGTGGGCAGTTGCTGGCCGGTGCCGAAAGCATTCACGACCAGTACCTACACCTGCTCAACTTGCCCGCTGCTTTGCTGGGCGTGATTGAGGAAGAGCAGAGCCGCGAGGAACGCCGCCGCCTGGGTCCGCGCGAAAACGCGCTGGATGCCAACCGCTTGCATCAGAACAAGGCCATTGCCAAGCTGATGGCCAACGAGCAGTTGCAAGTCCAGACCATCCGGCGCAAGCTGGCTTGGGACGGTGCGGAGGAAACCGAAGCGCTGCGGGCCGCCTGGGAGGAAATGAAGGCCGACGAAACGCTGCTGGCCTACCTCTCCGGCAAGCCCACCGACCAAGAGGAGATGGACTACGACGCGGACCTGGAAATCCTGCGTCACATCTATAAGGACTTCGTGTTCAAAGGCGAAGCATTGCCCCGCCAGCTGGAATCGGCCGACCTGAACTGGGAAGAAAACCGGCCCATCGTCCGCAACCTGGTTCTCAAGACCCTGAAGATGCTGCCTCACGGCGCCGACTCAACGCAGGAACTCATGAACCTGTCGGCCAACTGGGCCGACGACCGGGAGTTTGCCGAAACCTTGTACAAGCAGACGCTCATTGAGGACGACAAGATGGAGAAGCTCATTGCCGGCTCGGTGCAGAACTGGGACGTGGAGCGCGTGGCCCTGCTCGACAAAATCATCCTGAAAATGGCCCTGACTGAAATGCAGCTCTTCCGCGGCATCCCGGTGAAAGTCACTATCAACGAGTACATTGAAATCAGCAAGCTCTACAGCACGCCCAAGAGCAAACAGTTTGTAAACGGCATTCTGGACAAGCTGGCGACGGATTTGGCGGCCAGTGGCGACATTCGCAAATCGGGCCGCGGCTTGCTGGACAACCAGTAGCCGCCGGGCCGACGCATGCGCCTCGGCACAGTAGTTGGCAGCGCCGCATTCGGCCGGCGGCGCCACCTTTGTATCTACTGCCGCGTTTCTTCGTACTCAAGCTCGAATCTTTTCCCACCTTTCCTCCTCATTCCGACCCCCATGGCTAGCAAAACCACCACCGGCATCCTGTGCTTCGCAGGCGGCGCCCTCACCGGCGCGGCCCTTGGCTTGCTTTATGCCCCCGAAACCGGCACCGAAACCCGCTCCTGGCTCAGCTACCAGTTGGAGAAGTACCGCTCCGTGCTGGCCGACCTCACCGACAGCTTGGTAACCAGCCGCGAAGCCAGCGGCCAGTCTTCAGCCAAAAGCGAAGGCCAGCGCGTGATTTCCGACGCTAAATCGAAAGCCGAACAATTGCTCGGCGACGTCGACCAGCTCATCAATCAAATCAACTCCCGCAAGAGCGTTTAATTCAATGGGTTAATGGGCAACGCGCGAATGAATCAGAGCGTTGCTTCTTTGGCGAGCTTTGTGGCCTTGTTCGTTGCCCGTTCACCCCCTTTACTCATTACCAATAGAATGCACTTAGTAACCCTTATTCCCGGCGACGGCATAGGCCCCGAAATCACCAAAGCTGTTACTGACATTTTTACCGCTGCGCAGGTGCCTGTGCAGTGGGAAGAACAGAACGCCGGCCAAACCACGTTTGACCAATCGGGCGAGCTGATTCCAACGTCGCTACTCAAGTCGCTGGAAAAGAATAAGGTGGCACTAAAGGGGCCCATCACCACGCCCGTGGGTAAAGGTTTCCGCAGCATCAACGTCACGCTGCGCCAGAAGTACGACCTTTACCAAAACGTGCGGCCCAGCAAAACCACGGCCGGCATCAAAACCCGCTACGAGGGGATTGATTTGGTGCTGTTCCGCGAAAACACCGAAGGCCTGTACTCTGGCCTGGAAGTGTATGACGAGCGCCTGGGCATTGCCGATTCTTTTAACCGCATTACGGTGGAAGGCTCGCGCAAAATTTGCCGCGCCGCCTTCGCCTACGCCGCCAAGCATGGCCGCAAAAAGGTGACCCTGGCCCACAAAGCCAACATCCTCAAAATGGCGGGCACACTGATGCTTAATGCTTGCAAAGAAGCCGCTACCGAATTTCCGCAGATTGTGTTCGAGGATAAAATCATCGACAACATGTGCATGCAGCTTGTGAACAAGCCCGAGCAGTTTGACGTGGTGGTGACCACCAACTTGTTTGGCGACATCCTTTCTGACTTGTGCGCAGGGCTAGTAGGCGGGTTGGGCGTGGTGGCTGGCGCCAACATTGGCGACAACATGGCCGTGTTTGAAGCCGTGCACGGCTCGGCCCCCGACATTGCCGGCCAAGGCAAAGCCAACCCCACGGCACTGCTGCGCTCGGCCCTGATGATGCTGCACTACCTGGGCGAGCACGCCAAGGCTGACCAGATTGAGAAAGCCTTGGAAGCAACTTTGATGCACCAAGAAGAATGCACCGGCGACTTGGGCGGCAAGGCCAGCACCAGCGAGTTTGCCCAAAACATCATCAACAAGCTATAAGCACCGCTTGGGTGAGCGTAGGACCTTTCGGGCCCGGGCACTCTCCTTGATGACAGCTTGTTAGGCAGAGGTCATTCGTTTTTACTGCGTTCTTAGTCACGCGAGCTTCGGCGCGCTTATATCCCATGAAATATCAATTCGTATTGGCCGCTGCGCTCCTGCTCTCGGCTTGCAACCGCGACAAAACCACCGAAGTGGGCACCGAAGGCATGAACGCCGCCGCTGCTGCTGCCTCCGACGCCACGGCCAGCCCCGTCGTGGACAACCCCAACGTGGTGAGTGAAAACGAGGCGCCCAACCCCAACGCGCCGGTGATGAAGTTCGCGGAAAGCGAATTTGATTTCGGCGACATCAAGCCCAACTCTACGGTTCGTCACACCTTCACCTTCACCAACGTGGGCAAGTCGCCGCTGTTGATTGAAGACGCGGTGGCTTCCTGCGGCTGCACCACCCCCAGCTGGACCAAAGAGCCCGTAGCCCCCGGCGCCAAAGGCACCATGGAAGTGCAGTTTGATAGCCGCGGCAAGCAAGGCATCGTCAGCAAGCAGGTGGCCGTTCGGGCCAATACACAGCCCAGCACCACCACCATCCTCATCAAAGGCAAC